>DUQZ01000076.1 GCA_012837525.1 Clostridiales bacterium
CGGCGCCACCGCGGTGCAGGTGGGCAGCGCCAATTTGATCAACCCCTTTGCCTGCCCGCAGATCATCGACGCGTTGCCTGAGGTCATGGACCAATACGGCATTACCAACCTACAGGAGATTATAGGAGGTGCCCACTGATGCCCAAGGATGTCATCATCGCCCTGGACTACCCGGACCGCGAAGCCGCGCTGGCCTTTCTTGACCAGTTTGGTGAGGAAAAGCCCTTTGTGAAAATCGGGATGGAGCTGTTTTACGCGGCCGGCCCGGACATGGTGCGCGAGATCAAGGACCGCGGCCACAAGATCTTCCTGGATTTAAAAATCCACGACATTCCCAACACAGCCGCCGGCGCGGTGCGCTCCCTGCGCGCGCTGGGCGCGGCCATGATGAACCTGCACGCCCAGGGCGGCATCGCCATGATGCGCGCGGCGGCGCAGGAGCTGCTGGATACGCCGGGCACCGCGCCCCAGCTGATCGCGGTGACGGTGTTGACCTCGCTGAATGAGGACGCGCTGCATGATGAGTTGCTGGTACAAAAAACGCTGAAGGAAACCGTGCTGCACTACGCGCACAACGCGAAGGCGGCGGGGCTTGCGGGCATTGTGTGCTCCCCGCTGGAAGCTGGTGTTGTACACCAGCGCCTGGGCGCGGACTTTTTGACGGTGACCCCGGGTGTGCGCTTTGCGGACGCGGAGGCGGGCGACCAGCAGCGGGTGACCACGCCGGGCATCGCGCGCGAATTGGGCGCGGACTACATCGTGGTGGGGCGGCCGATTACCAAGGCGGAAAACCCGCTGTTAGCCTACAGGAGGTGCATGGATGAATTTGTCGGTTAATGAGCTGGTGGCGCAGGGATTATTGGACATCGGCGCGGTCTTCCTGCGCCCGGACGAGCCCTTCACCTGGGCCTCCGGCATCAAAAGCCCCATTTACTGCGACAACCGCCTGACGCTGTCTGATCCCAAGCTGCGCGGCGTGATTGAGGGCGGCTTCGCGGAGTTGATCAAGCAAGCCTACCCGGAAGCCGACTGCTTGATGGGCACCGCCACCGCGGGCATCCCGCACGCGGCGATCGCGGCGCACCTGCTGGGCCTGCCCATGGGCTATGTGCGCTCCGGCAGCAAGGACCACGGCCGGCAAAACCGCATCGAAGGCCGGCTGGAGCCTGGCTGGAAGGTGGTGGTGGTGGAGGATTTGATCTCCACCGGCGGCAGTGTGATTGAGGTGGTGGAGGCGCTGCGCGAGGCCGGCGCTGATGTGCTGGGCATTGTCAGCATCTTCACCTACGGGATGAAGGCTAGCGCTGACAAGCTGGCGGCGGCTAACATCAGCAACACCAGCCTGACGGATTTTGACACCATCGTGGCTGTGGCCGCGCGCGAGGGCCGCATCAAGGAAACCGACATCGCCCGCTTAAAAGCTTTCCGCGACAACCCCCGCGACGAATCCTGGATCGGCAGCTGATCGCCTGTAAAACTCGAATCATATGGCTTTAGCATAAGAGATTCCTCCCATTCTAAAGTCTTTTGGAAGGTTCGGAAACCTTTTCTTCCAGAAAAGGTTTCCGAGGTCCTGAATCGGTACCCCTCGGTAACCCCACATCCTACACCACAAGGAGAGAGCATGAGGCATATCACAAGCATTACGGACCTGAGCACAGCGGAAATTGACGAGTTGATCGCGACCGCGCAGGACATCATCGAGCAGCCCCAGAAGTACGCGGAGGCCTGCAGCCGCAAGAAGCTGGCAACCCTGTTTTACGAGCCTTCCACCCGGACGCGGCTGAGCTTTGAGGCGGCGATGATTGAGCTGGGCGGGCATGTGCTGGGCTTTTCGGAGGCGGCCAGCAGCTCTGCGGCCAAGGGCGAGAGCGTGGCGGACACGGTGCGCACGGTGTGCTGCTACGCGGACATCATCGCGATGCGCCACCCCAAGGAGGGCGCGCCCACGGTGGCTTCGCTGCACGCGACGGTGCCGGTGATCAACGCGGGGGACGGCGGCCACAACCACCCCACGCAGACGCTGACGGACTTGTTGACCATCAAGATGGAAAAAGGCAGGCTGTCGAACCTGACGGTGGGCTTGTGCGGGGACTTGAAGTTTGGCCGCACGGTGCACTCTTTGATTACGGCCATGTGCCGCTACCCGGGCGTGCGCTTTGTGCTGGTGTCGCCGGAGGAATTGAAGGTGCCCAGCTATGTGAAGATTCCCTTAAAAAGGGACAACGTGCGCTATGACCAGACGACGGATTTGTGCAGCGTGCTGCCGGAATTGGACATCCTGTACATGACGCGCGTGCAGCGCGAGCGCTTCTTTAACGAAGACGACTACATCCGCTTGAAGGACAGTTATATCTTAACGCCGGAGAAACTGGAATACGCGAAGGCCGATCTGTCCATCCTGCATCCCTTGCCCAGGGTGAACGAGATTTCCGTGGCCATTGATCAGGACCCGCGCGCCTGCTATTTCCGTCAGGCGCTGTATGGCAAGTTTATCCGCATGGCGTTGATTTTGAAGCTGCTGGAGGTGACCGTATGAACATTGATTCCATCAACAACGGCATCGTGATTGACCACATCAAAGCCGGAATGGCGATGAAAATCTATGATTTTCTGGAGCTGGGCGCGCTGGACTGCCCGGTGGCCATCATCAAAAACGCGGCCAGCCCCAAACTGGGCAAGAAGGACATCATCAAGATTGATTCGGTATTGAATGTGGACTTGAACGCCCTGGGCTATATCGACCCGACGATCACCATCAACATCATCAAGGACGGCGTGCGCGTGAAGAAATATCATCCCGAGCTGCCGGAGAAGATCACCAACATCATCCGCTGCAAAAACCCGCGCTGCATCACCAGCATCGAGCAGGAACTGCCGCATGTGTTCAATTTGATTGACCGGGAGAAGGACGAGTACCGCTGCATGTACTGTGAAAGTAAGGCCAGTCTTTGATGGACGAAGCTGTCTCTCAATACTACGTCTATATCCTGGAATGCGGTGACGGCAGCCTGTACACCGGCTGGACCAATCATCTGGAACACCGCGTTGCCTTGCACGCGGCGGGGAAGGGCGCCAAGTACACCCGCTCCCGCTTGCCGGTGAAGCTGGTGTACCAGGAGGTATTTGAAAGCGCGACGGAGGCCCGCAAGCGCGAGGCGCAGCTCAAACAATGCACCAGGCAGCAGAAGCTGGCGCTGATTTCGAACCAGTAAACTGATACAAAGAACGCAAACGAAGCACAAGCCCGTTTGCGTTTTTTGTTGTCGCACAGGGCGCGGGTTGCTACAATCAGCCTGACCCTTCTTCCTGAATACATGGAGGAGATTATGAAAAAGCATTGGACCAAATTCTTCATCGTAATCATGGTCTGCGCTGGCCTGCTGCTGGGCGCGTGGCAGACGCTGCCGCCTGACGCGCCCAAGGGGCTTGATGAAACGCCCATCACGCTCAGTGAGGCAAGCCCGGCGCCGGACTTGCGCATGATGCTCTCTCACCTGCGCGCGATGACGGGGGCGCCGCGTCCCTTGAGCAGCGAGGCCTTGGCGGATGCGCAGCAATATATCACCGACCAATTGACGCAAATGGGCGCTGAATATGAGGTGCACCGCTATGAGCTGGGCATAAAGCCAGGGAACGCCCTGAGCTTGAACAACATTATTGTCACCGTGAAAGGGAAAAACCCGGACGAGGCCGTCCTGTTTGTGGCGCATACCGATTCGGTGTCCACGGGCCCTGGCGCTTTTGATGACATGGTGTCCGTGACCGCGCTGCTGGAGGCGATCCGGGCGCTTGCGGGACAAACGCCCGCGCGGGACATCGTGTTTGTGCTCACCGACGGGGAGGAACTGGGCATGTGGGGCGCTATGCGCTACGTGAAGGACCATCCGGAGATGAAGGAGAAGACCAGGCTGGTGGTCAACCTGGACGCGCGGGGGAATGCGGGCAGCATGATGCTGTTTGAAACCAGCGGCAACAACCTGGGCCTTCTGCGCGCCTATCAGCGCGCGGCGCGCCACCCTTATGGCCTGTCCCTGGCGCAGCCGGTCTTCAGGATGATGCAAAATGGGACGGACCTGACCAGCTTCTTGAACGCGGGCTACCCCGGCATCAACCTGGCAGTCTTAAACAATGCCCTGGTGTACCACACGCCGCAGGACAATTATGAGACCTTCAGCCGCGCCAGCGCGCAGCAGTTTCTGCACACCGCCTGGGATTTGGTGCGTCACCTGGGCTTTGCGGAGGAATTGGCGCTGGACGCTTCGAAGGACGCGGTGTTCTTCCCCTTGTTGCCGGGCAAGCTGCTGGTGATGCCGCAGGGGCTTGCCAATATCCTGGCTTATCTGGCGGCAGCGCTCCTGCTGCTGGCGTTGGCCCTGATGTTAAAGCGCGGCGCGGCGCAGGCGCGGGATGTGCTCCGGGCGATGCGCCTGCAGGTGATCGCGCTGCTGGGCGCGGGGGCGGGCGCCTTTGTCCTGATGAAAACGGTGATGCTGATCCTCGGCATCCAGACAAAAGGCCGGTTTTTCATTGTATTCAAAGGGGATGGCCTGCTGTTCATCCTGATCTTGGTGATTCTGACAGCGCTGTGCGGCTGGCGCTACCTGCGCGCCTTCAAAAACACCTACAGCCCGCCCTCCTTCGCGCTGGGCAGCCTGGTTCTGCCAGGTCTGCTCGTCTTCGCGGCCGTCTTTTATGTGCCTGAGGGCAGCTATTTGCTCGCCATCCCGGTCTTGTTTGGCCTGGCAGCGCTTGGCGTGTATCAGATGAATCAAAAAACAGCCGCCGCGCTGGTGTTGGGCTTAGGCTGTCTGATTGTGATGATGCTGTATGTGCCGGCGGTGGCGCTGGTGTATGTGGCCCTGGGCGCAAACTACGCGCCGGCGTCCACCGTGATGGCCATGCTGGCGGTCACCCTTTTGATGGGCCTGTCGTTTTTGCTGATGGACATGCCCGGTTTAGGCCTTAAAAAGGTTCAACAGCATCAGCCCGCCCAGAAGGACATATAAAAACCCGCACAGGTCAATCGCGCCAAAGGCGCCGGGCAGGTGGGTGTGGGTGAGGGAAATCGTGACCACGCCCAGCAGGAAGAACAGCAGGGCGCACAGGTGCAGCATGAAGGGGCGCAGGTTCTCGCCCAAAAAGGCGCGCGCCTTGATCATCCGGCCGATGGCCGCGCCCAGGTCCGTCAAGTGGCCGGTCACATGGGTGGTGCGCGTTAAGATGCCGCGGTAGCGCAGCGCCAGGCCGTTTTGCGCGCCCAAGACTAGCGCCAGCAGCGTCATGCGCAGGGGCGGCACGCCATGAACAAAGGCGGACAGCAAAAGCAGCGCGCCGCTTGAGATGAGGACCAGCCCGCAGCGCCGCCACTGGCCGCGGCTGTGAGTGGGAAAGGCGTAGCCGGAGACAGTCGCCCCCAGGATGAAGCTTAGGATAAACACAAAAAACCACCAGAAGGGCTCCGGGCACTGCCCGGTCATGGTAAGGCCCAGCTTGGTCAGGTTGCCCGTCATGTGGGAGAGGGTCTGCCCATACTGCAAAAACCCGGCGGCGTTGAGCGCGCCGGCCATGAACACCAGCGCGAAAATCCACAGGGCGGCGGCCTCCTGGCGAATAAAACGGACAATTCTTTCCATGGTTTCTCCTTGATACCAGACTCATTTGTTAATGCTTTGATGTGCTGGTCTTTTTGCGCCTCCGCGTTGCCTCTTTCAGTCAGCGGCGTCACCGTACCCTCCACCCCGTTACCGCCTTGTAAACAAGGCGGGGCACTAAGTTCCGGGCCGGTTCCTTTCCATTGGAAGCAGGCTTCCAATGGGGAGGAGGAATCCTGAAGTGGAGGCCTCCGGCAAGCAATGCTTGCCGGAAACGGAACGGAAGGTGTTCCGACGAGGCTACGCCTCCTTCCTTCGGCTTAGCGGAGCCATCAAAAATCCTCAGCCCATCTGTGCATTAACGCTTTCGTCTGGTATTATGCGTTCTTGGTTTATATCATACAAATGTTTTCATCTTTCATCAAGGGCGGCGCCGGTTTGCTTTGACAGGCACCCTTTGTTTTGTTATGGTGTTTCCGGAGATACAAAAACAAAACAAACCTACAGGAGCATGCCATGGATCAAGAGCAGCACAGCTTAAAAAAAGCGGTCAGCCTGGAAACTTTTGTGTTCCTCATCCTGTTCTTTGGTGTGTTCACCTACATCGCGGTGGTGATGGGCTTTGTGAACGCGCTGTCCACCTTCATGCAAACAGCCTATCACCTGCTGGTGGACACGGTGCTGTTTCTGGCCGCCATCGCGGTGCTGGCGGGCGCCATCTCCGGCCTTTTGGCGGAGTTTGGCGTCATCGCGCTCATTGACCGGCTGCTCACCCCGCTGATGAAGCCCCTCTTTGGCATGCCGGGGGCAGCCAGCATCGGCGCCATCACCACCTATATGAGCGACAACCCGGCCATCCTGGCGCTGGCGGCGGACAAGAACTACCGCTGCTATTTCAAAAAATACCAGGTGCCCGCCCTCACCAACCTGGGCACCGGCTTTGGCATGGGCGCCATCATCACCACCTTCATGATGGGCCTGTCCACCCTCACCGGGCAGAACTTTCTGCCCGCGGCCCTGGTGGGCAACCTGGGCGCCCTGGTGGGCAGCATCATCAGCACGCGCATCATGCTGCGCTTTACAAAGCGCATGTACGGCACGCAGGAGGCGGCCATGGACGATTGCGGCGTGCCGCTTGACCGTAACTACCGCATCGTGCGCAAGGGCAGCCTGGCCTCCCGTTTTCTGGAAGCGATGCTCGACGGCGGCAAGGTGGGCGTGCAGATGGGCGTGGACATCGTCCCGGGCGTCCTCATCATCTGCACCTTTGTGATGGTGCTGACCGGCGGCCCGTCCGCCTCCGGCCAGTTCACCGGCGCCGCCTATGAGGGCGTAGGCCTGCTGCCCCGTGTGGGTGAGGCACTGCAGTTTATTTTGCGGCCGATGTTCGGCCTGCAAAGCGCCCAGGGCATCGCGGTGCCCATCACGGCGCTGGGCTCATCCGGCGCGTCCCTGTCCATCGTGTCCCGCCTGGTCACAGAAGGCCTGGCCAACCCGCATGATGTGGCGGTGTTTACCAGCATGTGCATGTGCTTTAGCGGCTACCTGAGCACCCATGTGGCCATGATGAACACCCTGGGCTTTTCCCACATTACCGGCAAGGCCATCCTGTCCCACACCGTCGGCGGGCTGGCAGCCGGCGTGTTCGCGCATTGGGCTTATACTTTAATTATGCTTTTATAGAATGTATAACAATTGCAATAATCTCTTGGTCGATCTCCTATTCTGTTTTGCCGTCTTCCAGTTTTAGCATCTCATTTTGCTCCAGCCTTTCAAGGGATACTAACTGGGTTCTTGCAAGTTTTCTAAGTTCTATCATTCTATCTTTTTGAAGGACACCTTTTTCAATCAAGATGGCATTGTAGCTTTCCATGTTGGCTAGCACCAAGAGCTCGTGAAGACTGGCATAATCTCTCATGTTTCCTTTTAAACCTGAGTTTTCTTCTCGCCACTCTTTGGCTGTCTTATCAAATAAGGCAACATTTAGCATATCCGCTTCGCTTGCATACCTAAAATTAAGCCTTGCATCGCTTAATTCATTCAAAAGATAAGTTTTAATGGCATCGGTATGAATGCGGTAGTTTATTTTGGATATTTCTCTATGAAGATTCCATGCAATGGATAGCTTAGAGTTTTCGTCTTCCTTTAATCTTTGATAGTCTTTGATAATATACAATTCAAACTCTGCTGAAATCCAGGAAGCAAATTTGAACGCAATGTCTTTATGCGCGAAAGTGCCGCCACCTCTTCCCAACTTCACAAATATCCCGATTGCATTGGTAGTTTTGACCCATTTGTGTGGCGATAATGTAAAAGCGTTATGCCCTGCTTCTTTCAAATACCCCTCGAATTCGAGGGGGTTAAAATCGGGGTTGTTAAGTTTCTCCCATATTCC
>DUQZ01000077.1 GCA_012837525.1 Clostridiales bacterium
GCCCCATGTCTTCAACCCGAGAAAAATTGGTCGGGGTGAAGGGATTTGAACCCCCGGCCCCATGCTCCCAAAGCACGTGCGCTACCAGGCTGCGCTACACCCCGAAGGTTACCGCCATAAGCGGCGAGGTTTATCTTACTAAAGGTTTTATAACTTGTCAAGCCCATTTACACATGAAAACCGGGGATTTTGCTTGTTTTATTTTGAATAGTATTTGTATATTGTGAGAACCAGCCATCACGCTGCGTTTTGCTTAACATAACTGTAACAAACTTCAGGCGTCATTCGCACAATTTTCTCTTGAGGTATCAGACAAATCAGCGCGTCGATTTTGCGTGTGTTACATATATGAATAAATTCGTTCAAAAGATGGTGCATGAGTATACACAACGGCTGTAAAAAGGCGAGTTTCCTGAGATGATATATCAGTTTTTTCTTCGTTTATGGTTGCATAAATCGGACGTTTGCCGTACAATCTCCTTAACACTAACCCGTATAACGGGCATTAAAAACAGGAGGAACCCCGAATGAAGAGACTATTCTCTGTACTTGTTGCTATGCTCATGGTCCTTTCGGCATTTTCTGCACTGGCAGAAGGCGCGTTTGAACCTGCGGCAGCCTTTGATCCCGGCGAGCGCACCTTCCACGGCGGCGAAATCGTAATCACCAGGAGCGAAGGCGACACCGGCGGCCAGGTCACCACGGATATTTACGCGGGTGAAGAGGGCAAGGACTATACTGATGAGAAGGTGTATACCTATAATCAGGCAGTCTCTGCCATTATCGGCAGCACCAAGTGGAGCCCCCATACCTGGGAAACCAATGATGACAGCATCATCCTGGACAGTAACACCACGGGCTTTTATGCTTTTAGGCTAAACTCCACCAAGGATGGGTACTCTGTCCAGCCGGAAATGGCCGCGGAACTGCCTGTTGACGTAACTGCGGAATATGCGGGCAAGCTGGGCGTTGAGGAAGGCGAGAAGGACAAAGCCTGGCGCATCGCCCTCAACCCGGATGCCACCTTCCAAAACGGCGATAAGATCACCGCGGATGATTACATCTATTCCATGCAGCAATTGCTCAACCCGAAGATGCTCAACCGCCGTGCTGACTCCTTCTACAGCGGCGACTTCATCATCTACAACGCAAAAAACTACCTGTACGCAGGCCAGATCACCTACTCACCCCTGGGCGAAGAGGCAGCTACTGACGTGCTGGAAGCGGGCAAGGATCTGTTTGTTGACATGCACGGCTTCTGGGGCTTAAAAGGCGCGCTGGATGCCGATGGCAACGAGGCGCCCCAGTACATCAACATCAATGATGAGGTGCTTTACCGCGACATGGGTGTTGAGGACGAGACCGCGGACGAAGCCTGGGTTTCCGCGAAATACATCTATGAAAACTACCTCGCCGCTGGCCAGCAGTATGAAGGCTATGCCGGCGAATATCTGGCCACCTCCGCCTTGGCGGAAGATGTTGTGTGGGATGACGTTGGCTTAAAGAAGGTGGATGATTACACCATCGACATCATCCTGCAAAACCCGATGGAAGAAGCCAGCTTCTATGTGCCCTACAACCTGTCCAGTAACTGGCTTGTTTACAAGCCGCTGTACGAAGAGTGCAAAACCTTCTATGACGCGGACGGCAAGGAAGTGGACAACGAGGATGCTGCGGACAAGGTAACCACCACCTACTGCACTACGCTGGACACCACCATGGGTTATGGCCCCTACAAGTTGACCTATTTTGAGCTGGATAAACAGTTTACATTAGAGCGCAACGAGAACTGGTACGGCTACAAAGACGGCAAGCACCTGGGCCAGTATCAGACAGACCGCATCGTGTTTACCGTCATCGCGGAGCAGGCAACCCGCTTGCTGTCCTTCCTGGCGGGCGACCTGGACTCCGTCGGCCTTCAGTCCCAGGATATGGAGAAATACGCGTCCAGTCAGTACATCCAGTACACCCCCGAGAGCTATACCACCAAAATTACCTTCAACCTTAACTACGAAAAACTGCTGGGGCACGGCACCAACAGCCAGGTTGTCGTCATTGATGAGTTCCGCCAGGCATTCGCCTTCGCGCTGGACCGCGAGAACTTCGCGACGGAGTACACCGCCGCTGGCGTCGCTGGCTACGGCTTGCTCAACTATCTGTACACCTACAACCCCTTCACCGGCGGCCTGTACCGTGACAGCGAACCCGCCAAGGAAGCGCTGACCAACACCTATGGTGTCGAGTTTGGCGAGGGCAAGGACTATGCCACGCTGGATGAGGCCTATGAGGCCATGACCGGCTATGACATGGTAAAAGCCCAGGAATTGATGAAGGTCGCCTATGACAAGGCTGTCGCTGCCGGCATCTATGACGGCACCAGCGAAGTTAAGATTGACTTCCGCGTGTATGCCGCTGATGAAATCTATATCAAGATGTTCAACTACTTGAACGGCCAGATTCAGGAAGCCATCAAGGGCTCCGGCTATGAAGGCAAACTTAGCCTGAACATGACGGTTGACCCGGACTACTACGAGACCATGTATTCCGGCGGCGCGGACATGATCTTCACCACCTGGGGCGGTGCCGCCATGGCGCCCTTTGGAATGCTGGCGCAGGTGTACACCGACGCCTCCGACGGCTCCGGTAACCAGATGGAAATTGGCTATGACACCAATAAGATCAAGCTGACCTACACTGTGGACGGTAAAGAAATTACCGCCAGCTTGCGCGAGTGGACCGAATGGGCCGACCGCGCGCCGGTGGAGCACCTTGACAAGGAGCTGGGCAAGTTTGCCAGCATGACGTATGAGAGCCGCTGCGCGTTCTACGCGAAGATGGAAGAGTGCTTCATGGCTTTCTTCCCCACCACGCCGCTTTACTACCGCAACACCGCGAGCCTCGAGTCCCAGAAAGTCAACTTCCCAGTTGATACCTACTTGCAGATGGTGTCCTTCGGCGGCTTGGCCTTTATGACCTACAACTACGATGACGCTGCTTGGACTGAGTACATCACCAACAACGCCCTCGAGTATTAATCCTTACTCTGGCCTGTCCGTTGTGAGGACGTAAAAGGCATGGGCATAAGCGGAGACCCGCTTATGCCCATTGCCTGTAAAAAATGTAAAAGGCTCAGTCGTTGCCTTTCTTCATTTTAATTACGGCAGGCAATTACAATCCAGGGAGAGAATGAATGGGAAAATACATTGTAAAGCGTATCTTGTTGATGTTCTTAACCTTGTTCATCATCATGACGATGTGCTTCATACTGATCAAACTGTTGCCATTGCCCGCCATACGCGAGATGGGCCGGGACGTTAATCTGATCCTTGCCAAGCGTGAACAGATGGGCTACAACAGGCCGCTGCTTGTGCAATACTTCCTTTTCTTAAGGAGTATTATCCTGTATTGGGACTGGGGCGTTGGCGAGCAGATGTACGAGGCGCTGAGCGTCTGGGGCGTTCTGACGACCAAGCTCCCCTACACTGTGATGGTCAACCTGTATTCCATCCTGTTGTCCATCCCCCTGGGCCTGATCTTTGGTATTTATGCCGCATTGAAGAAAAACAGATGGCAGGACCATGTAATTTCCACACTGGTCATTCTGTTTATTTCCGTGCCCAGTTATGTATATGCCTTCATTGTGCAATACTTGTTCTGTTATAAACTGGGCTGGTTCCCGCTGACGGTTGAATCCCTTGAAAGCGCCGGATTTTTTAGTTTACGAATGATACGCAGCATGATGCCTGCCATTTTGTCACTGGGCTTTGGTGTCATTGCTGGTTTAACGCGCTATACCCGCGCGGAGCTCAGCGAGGTGCTGACCAGCGAGTTCATGCTGCTGGCGCGCACCAAAGGACTGACAAAAGCCCAGGCAACCTCCAGGCACGCGCTGCGCAATGCCATGGTTGTTATTCTGCCGATGATTATCGGTGAATTTATCGGAATCCTTGGCGGTTCCCTGATTATCGAAAAAATCTTTTCAATTCCTGGTGTAGGCAGCCTTTATATCACTTCCATTAATGTTCGGGACTACAATTTCTTCATGGCCTTGACGGTCTTTTACACAACGATCGGCCTGGTATCGAGCATTATGATTGATATCAGTTACGGATTGATCGATCCGAGAATCAGAATGGGGTCCAGGAAATGAGTAATAATATGAACATGACAAATTTCCCCAAAGAGAAATTCCAGTTCGCGCAAAAGGATGAACGCCTGCATGACGTGAAGTTTGAAACCAAGGCCATTGGTTACTTCAAGGACGCCTGGATGCGCTTTCGGAAAAATAAAAGCGCGGTGGTCGCCGCGGTCTTCATTGTGCTGTTGTTGCTCTTTGCCATCATTGTGCCCTTTGTCTCCAATTATGATGTGCAATTCCGCGATGGCTACTACAGGACCGTGCTGCCCAAGAGCAAGACATTCGCGCAGTTCGGCTTCTGGGACGGCAGTAAAACACACCGTGAAAGCCAGGCTGGTTATGACTACTTCAGGGCCATTGGGGTTGAAACCGGGCGCGAAGTGGTGAAAAAAATAACGGATGAAACAAAAGATGCCGCCGGCATTACCTATTACACCCTCAAGGTGGATTCTTATGCCAAGGTGGGGTTTGTCTATGTCAACCTTACCGCGGACGGCTTCCAGAAGCTGCAGGAATACCAGAACGAAACGGGGATTCAGGTAATCTACCCCTTGCAGGAGTCCTATCGCGTCAACTACGTGATGGGCAACATGGGCGCCAATCTTTGGTACAAGCTGGCGGACCCGCGCTCCACCTCGGACGGGCGCGCCCTGTTTGATGAAAACGGGAACTTCATGCACAACTACATGACCACCGCCAACAAAAACCACGCTGGCTACGACAGCCTGCGCCTACCCAATGACACAGGCGGCGAGGACGGGGAATCCTGGTTTGTGTACGGGCAGCGTAACCAGTCCGGCTACAAGGTGCGGGTGGATTATTACGAGTATTTCAAATACACCAACGGCTTTGAGCCCATCTTCCTGTTTGGCACCAACGCGCACGGCCAGGACATTTTCACCTGCCTGGCAGCCGGCGCGCGCCTTTCCTTCCTGCTGGCGATCACCGTCTCCTTGATCAACTTTACACTGGGCGCCATCTACGGCGCGATTGAAGGCTACTACGGCGGCGTGACTGATATGATCATGGAGCGCATCGCGGAAGTGCTGGGCTCTGTCCCCTTCATCGTGGTCGCGACCCTCTTCCAGATGCACCTGGCCAAACGGGTCGGTGTGCTGGGCTCCCTCCTGTTCGCCTTTGTATTGGTCGGATGGGTGGGCATGGCCGCGCGTGTGCGCATGCAGTTTTACCGCTTTAAGCGCCAGGAATACGTGCTGGCCGCGCGCACCCTGGGCGCAAGCGACCGCCGCATCATCCTAAAGCACATCTTCCCCAACGCCATTGGCACCATCATCACCGGTTCGGTGCTGGCCATCCCCGGCGTCATCTTCTCCGAGTCGATGCTTTCCTACTTGAACATCATCAACCTGGAGACATCCTCCTTAACCAGCGTGGGCACCATGCTGGCCAATGGGCAAGGGTACTTGAACACCTTCCCCCACATGATCTTTTTCCCCGCCTTGTTCATCTCCATCCTCGAGATTTCATTCAACCTGTTTGGCAACGGGCTACGGGACGCCTTTAATCCTTCACTGAGAGGAGCTGATGAATAATGGCTAAACTTGAAGTAAAAAACCTGCGCATCTCTTTCCGCACCAACAACGGCGCAGTGCGCGCGGTGCGCGATGTCTCCTTTAACCTTAAGGAAGGCGAAACGCTGGCCATCGTGGGCGAGTCCGGCAGCGGCAAATCTGTCACCGCCCGCGCCATCATGGGCATTCTGGCCGGCAATGCGATGGTTGACAATGGAGAGATTATCTATGACGGCCAGGATCTGCTGAAGATCAGTGAGGACGACTTCCACACCCTGCGCGGCCACCGCCTGGCGATGATCTTCCAGGATCCGCTGTCTGCCTTAAACCCCATCATGCGCATCGGTAAGCAGCTGACTGAAGCGATGATCCTCAACAACAAGGAACGCCGCAAGGACGGCAAACGCCGGTATGACCGGATGATTTCCCTGCTTGAGAAGAACATCGTCGCCGCCTATCAGGAAGAGGGCAGCGACCGCCGTGACATCACGCGCCAGAAGATCGCCACATTCAAGCGCTTCATTGACAGAGGCGTGAAACTGCAAAGCGAATATTCCAACGCGCATGAGTCATTGCTTGAAGCCAATGACTATGTGGACGAGGTCAAACTTGAATTGCGCCGCAATTCCGAGCGCACAGTGCGTGAAGCCCTGTCCCGCCTGGTGAAGGCCGCGGGCGCTGGCTATCACCCCTACCTGATCAAACAGGGCACAGCGGGCTACGCGCAGCTGATTACTGGTTTAACTCACCATGCGCGTCATTTCCACCTGCGCGACACCAATGAGGTGAACGGCCGGTTGGATCAGTTGCGCCTGCAAATTGAGGACGCACTGGAATTGGTTGAGCCTTCATTCTTCGCCATCGCCTATCAGCTTGAGCATGGCATGAGCGATTTGCCATCCGGTGATTTGGCCGACATCAACCAAAAAGCGGATTCTGCCATGAATACCGGCTTCATGAATGACTTCCTCATCGACATTGAAAAGGCACTGGTCTACTCCGCGCGGCAATCCATGGCTGAGAAGCGCAACACACTCAATGTGCTGCGGGAAGTGCTGCCGGTATTTGAGAAAGACCCGCTGGTAGAAAGCGAATGCCGCGCTGCTTTTACCCGCTCAGCCAACGCGGTGGACAAGGCCATTGATAAAATGCAGCTGGTGAAGGACAACCTGTCCTATGTGTACCGCTCCAGCATGAAAACCAATATTGACCGCTACTTCCGCGGCCTGTCAGCAAACCCCAAGGAGCGGGAACGCTTCCGCAAGGATACGGTCAAACGTGAAAAACTGCTGGCAAAAGGCAAGATCGCCCCGCAAGTTGTGCCCATGAACCTGGTTGATACGGACATGGCACGGGACAACCTGATCCGCGACGTGCGCGCGCTGATTGCAAGGTATGAGCAGCTCCTGCAGGATGACAAGATGCCTGGCGCTGCGGAGGCTGCTGCCATCGCACAATACCTCAAGCAGGCCGCCAGTGATTACGGCTACAAGCTGTCCATGGCCATGGCCAAGCACCGCTCCATCGAGTTGATGGACGAGGTAGGCATCCCCGAGCCGCACAAGCGCTTCAGCCAGTACCCCTTTGAGTTTTCCGGCGGCATGCGCCAGCGTATTGTCATCGCGATCGCGCTGTCCGCCAACCCGGATATCCTGATTTGTGATGAGCCCACCACC
Source organism: Clostridiales bacterium (assembly GCA_012837525.1). Lineage (GTDB taxonomy): Bacteria > Bacillota > Clostridia > Christensenellales > Aristaeellaceae > UBA6115. The sequence goes on from DUQZ01000077.1 coordinate 7,347, forward strand.
GCGCTGGACGTAACCATCCAGGCGCAGATTCTGGAATTAATCAACAAACTAAAGCGGCAGCGCAACCTGTCCGTCATCTTCATTACCCACGACCTGGGCGTTGTGGCCAACATGTCCGACAGCATCGCTGTGATGTATGCCGGCAAGATTGTGGAGTACGGCACCGCGGATGAGGTGTTCTACAGCCCCGCGCATCCCTATACCTGGGCTTTGCTGTCCTCCGTGCCGGATCTGGAGACACGGGAGAAGCTGGAAGCCATTCCGGGCACGCCGCCCAATATGATTATCCCGCCCAAGGGCGACGCTTTCGCCGCCAGAAACCACTACGCGCTGCAACTGGACTTTGAGGAGCAACCCCCCATGTACCGCATCACAGACACCCATTACGCCGCAACCTGGCTTTTGCATCCTGACGCACCAAAGGTTGAGCCGCCTGCCATTGTGCAGGAGCGCATCCAGCGCATGCATGACCGCATGCGTGACAGTGCCCTTGAAGGAGGGAGCCAGCAATGAGAAAAATAAAGAAATTTTCCTCTGTCCTGCGTGTCATCGGGATTGTTCTGTTGTCGCTGTCTTTGGTCTTGCTGATTTACTCCACCACGACAGACCGCGGTGACTGGGCAAAGTTCCGGCAGAAACTGGCGCAAAAAGGAATCCAGACAAACATTGTGGACCGGTTCAGCTTCAGCAATGCCTACTTCAATGCCCTGCGTACCGCGCGGGATACCGCCGGCTCACACAGGGTTGTGCGGGTGGCCGAAGTCAACAAACGCTTTGACAGCTTCAAACAGCGCGCCGAAGCGGTTGAGCAGGAAGCCTTTGATAAAACGGCGATTGAGATTGAGGACTACTTCAAAACCGAGTTTGACCACGAGGACTTTCTCAAAAAGTACGAATTGGTCGAAAACCGCCAGACCCTTGCAGCCATCCGCGATCTCTTTGAGTATATCGACGGCCTGGGCACACCTGCTTCCAAATCCGGTAAAGCTTTGCCCAGTTTAAAACCAGCCAGCACGCAGCCCTGGTTTACGGACAAACACGCAAAACTGGTAGAAGAACACGGTGAGGAAGCCGTTGGCAGCTTCCTTGAGTACGTTCAGACCATCAAACAGCTGATTGAGGAAGCCGGCAATGTGACCAATGGCCGCGAGTTCGCAGAAGCCCTCAGCTTTGAAGACTACCAAAAAGCGCTTGACGTGATGCGAAACGCCGAGAAGGCAGAAGAGACCGAGCTGTTTGTGGAGAAATTCGCCGCGGTAAGCGAGCAGATTCAAAACGGTGAGACTGTTGATATTACAGCCTTCTTCCGCCAGGAATATAACCTGATGAAGGACCGGTTCCCCGCAGGCGCGACACCTCCCTACGCGGTGTTCCTCAGCGCTGTGAAAACTTCGCTCAACAACCCCGCGTATGACGGCAGCTACGGCACCCTGGTTTCCCAGATGCGCCAGCAGGTGGCCGACAACGCATCCCAGCAGTTTGATACCTACTTAAAAGACTTTGGGCAGGAGCTGATTACCAACAGTGACAACTGGCATTCCATCGCCCTCACCTCCTTTTTGTGGCTGCTGGCCGCCAATACCCTGCTGATCGCCCTCATCGGTATCGTGCTGATCATCCTGTCCGTCGTGCTGTCACGCGTCGCGACCAAGGTGATCATCAACCGGCGTGAGTACAACACCCAGCAGGATGACCCGGATGTGCTGCTGCGCGTCAACAACCTGAGCCAGTACTTCAAGAGCGGTGAGTTCGTCAACAAAGCGGTTGATGACATCAGCTTCTACATCAAAAAAGGCGAGGTCTTCGGCCTGGTTGGCGAATCCGGCTGCGGAAAGACCACCACCGGCCGTACCATCATCAACCTGTATGACCCCACCGGCGGGGATGTGTACTTTGAAGGCCTGCGTATTTCTTCCACCAAGAACGGTTCCTCTGTGATGCGCTACCAAAAGACCAAAGAGTTGGAAGCCAGCATCAAGGCAATTGAGGCTGCCAGCAAGGAACGCCAGGCGCAGGATCCCGGCAATGCCGAGACAATCAAGCGTGAAACGGATGAGCGCATCAATCAGATGCGAAAAGACCATGCGGAAGAAATGGACAGGATTTTGACGCACGCGTTTGAATCCGAAGAGGAAAAGAACAAGTGCACCATCCTCTACAGAGAACAGCGTCAGGAGGAGTTGACCCGCGAGTATGAGGCGGATATGGCCACCTTGACCGGTGACGCCGCTAGAAAGCGAACAGAGCGCTACAAGTCAGACATGGCTGTCGCCAAAAACGACAACATTATGACGAAGATTCAGATGATCTTCCAGGACCCCATCGCCTCCATCAACCCGCGCATGACCGTGCGTGAGATCATCGCCGAGGGCATGATTATAAGGGGCATCAAGGACAAAGACCTGATTAATCAAAAGGTCTATGAGATGCTGGATCTGGTTGGCCTGGTGCCCGAGCACGCGGACCGCTACCCGCATGAGTTCTCCGGCGGCCAGCGGCAGCGCATCGGCATCGCGCGCGCCATCGTGCTGGAGCCCGACCTCATCATCGCGGATGAGCCAATTTCCGCCCTGGACGTGTCCATTCAGGCGCAGATTATCAACCTGCTTAACGACCTGCGCAACCGCATGGGCCTGACCATCATGTTCATCGCCCATAACCTGTCGGTGGTTAAATACTTCTCCGACCGCATCGCGGTAATGTACTACGGGCGCATTGTAGAGATGGCTACCTCAGAAGAGCTGTTCCTCCACCCCCTGCACCCCTACACCAAATCCCTGCTCTCCGCCATCCCCTATCCCGACCCGCAGTTTGAGAAGCAGCGCAAGCGCATTGAGTATGAGCCCGTGCTGGCGCATGACTACTCCGTTGACAAACCCAAGCTACACGAGATCACACCCGGCCACTTCATTCACGCGAATGAAGCGGAGCTGGCGCAGTACAAGAGGGAAATCGGCCTGTGAGAGTTGCGTCAAAGCGCAAGCGCTATATCATCGCAAGCCTGATAGGCCTGGGTATGGCGCTTGCGCTGCTCCTTGAGCGGGGCACTTTCTCAAAGACGGAGGCTGCCCAATTGTGGCAGGATCTAAGCGACGCTTTCTTCGTCCCGGGTGTCATGCTTACAGGAATCGGCGGCCTGGTGTTTGTCGCCGGCAACGGCATCTTTGATATGCTCAACTTTGGGGTAAGAAAAGTCTTACTGCTGCTGCGCAGTGAAAAGCACCGCGCGGCCTTTCCCCGCACCTACTACGATTACCTGCAGACCAAGGCAGACCGGTCCAATAAGGGGCAGGGCTTCCTGATTGTGGTGGGCGGCATCATGCTGGCGCTGGCAGGCCTGTTTGTGCTGATGCACTTGAGTATTACAGGTGCCTGATCAAACTTTAAGGTAGATTTGTATGAGTAACGTAAAAACCCGCAACATCATCATCCTGGTCATCGCGCTTGCCTTCCTGGCCGTGTTGGCTTACTTCATCCTGAATCAGTATGGTATAATCGGCAATGCAAACGAAAAACCCGCAACAACGGAGGACAACATGGCACAAAACCCAGTATTTACCATCACCCTGGAAAACGGCAAAGTCTTAACCGGAGAACTGTACCCTGACATCGCGCCGGAAAGCGTGGGCAACTTCATTGCCCTGGCGAAC
>DUQZ01000002.1 GCA_012837525.1 Clostridiales bacterium
GGCATGCCGTCGCGAAGGGCGCGGCGCGTGTCGGCGATCAGCTCCTCCTCGGTGCCCGTTTGCATCAAGCCGCAGTTCACGTTGCCAATCAGGCACACCTTCTCACCCACCAGGCGCTTGACCTGCGCCAAATCCACCCCGCCCTGCGGGTCGAGGGAGTGCAGCGCGTGGGGCTTGCAATCCACCATCATGTCCAGTATCGGCATGATGTTGCCGTCGGAATGCTTGATGGTGTAATAGCCCAGGCCGCGGTAGTGGTCGATGATCTCCTTCAAATAGGGCTGGATAAACTCCGCGAACTGATCGCGGGTAAAGAAGGGGTTCACATTGAAGCAATAATCCGCGCACAGGGCAAAGCCGTCCAGCAGCCCGGGGTGCCGGGCCAGGGTGTCGCTTAGGCGTTTGGCATTGTCCAGGTTTTTTGCGGCCTGTTTGTGCAGCGCCTCCGGCTCCTCATACATCTGCGCGGCAAAATCCATCATGTGGTCGCCGTCGGGGATGGAGAAGGTGGGGTCGCCGTGCATCATCAAAAAGTATTGGTCGCCGGACAGCTCGCGGATGGTGCGCAAAATTTCCACCACCGGGTTGTCATCCTTGCCCCACAGCTTTGATGGATTGGGGTTGGGGTGGACAAAGATGGCGCTGTGGTTATATTTTTCGGCAATCTCGATATAGCTGCGCGCCATGTCCAGCATCTGCAGGCGCTGCTCTGCCCGGCTCATCTGGTCCCACTGCTCATAGTGCCGGTGGGAGGGATGCACCCGGCCAATGCTTTCCATCGTCAAAAAGAACACCAGCTCAAAATGCGGCACAAGGCCGGTGATGGGCTCGCGCTTCAGCGCCTTGATAAACCGTTCGCGATGCGTCATGTATACGTCCGCCTTTTTGTTTTCTTGCCTGATTTTACCTGATGCGTTCATCAAAGCGCAAGCGCCGGCGGGTATACTGGGAAAAGAACAACCTACAAACAACCAGGAGGGATTGCATATGAAACCGCTGCTGATCGCCTATGCCGGCAACAAGGGCATCCGTATGATGACGCAGGAGGACGCGCGGCGCCTCACCCACACCCTGCTTGCCGCCATGGCGGAGGAGTTGGGGCGCTGAAATGAGCGATTAAACGCAAGCGGGCTGCCGTGAAGACCACAGCAGCCCGTTTTGTGATTGAATGAAGGGTTGTTTCAGCCGGAGATAACGCCTTTTTTCAGGATGACGCAGGCATACAGGGAGGTCTCTCCCGTCTGGATGGTGGCGTAGGCCTTGCGGCTGATGTCGTAAAAATCAAAGCGCTCCGCAAACTGGATCTTGGTGCCGGGTTCGTGCTTTTCCACAATCCGGCGGAATTCATCCCAGATGGGCGGCTCGCTGGCAAAGGTGCCGGGCACCACTTCCATCAAGGTGACGGGCGCTTCCACAAAGGTATCCAGGGGAAAGAGCTGTAAAATGGCGTCCAGCAGTTCAGGCACCTTGTGGCCGTCGCAGCGCAGGCTGCGGGGGTTCATGCTGGCGGCGGGGAAGTTGCCGTCGCCAATCACCAGGTCGTCCCCATGGCCCATCTCCGCGATGACCTTGAGCAACTCCGGGGACAGCAGGGGCGAAATACCTTTTAACATAACGGATCCCTCCTTCTTTTTGTTAAACGCTTATCGTACAGTCATCATAAGGTAAATCTGGCGATCCTGTCAATTGGGCAGAATTATTTTTTGCAGTAATCAGACAAAACCGGTCAGCATCAAGATGTTTTCGCTGTGAAATCAGGATCAAAAAGGAAGGCGGAGCTGTGAAGAAGAAAATGTGCTAAAACCTCTCCCCAAGCCCTTGACAACCAGGCACTTAAACCCTATGATGCTCATAAGGCGAAACGTTTAACCCAACCAGCGGCATGACCCTTGGTTTGGGATGAGTATTTGGAAAGGCAAGGAGGAAAGGCGGCATGAAGCAGCTGACCATGGCGGGCCCCGGCACATCCGTGCTGGAAGAGGTCCCGGTGCCGGAGATCGGCCCGGATGAGGTGCTGGTACGGATGAAATATTGCGGCGTGTGCCGCTCAGAGTTGGAATCCTGGCAGACAGCCGAGGCGGGCAAACGCATGGGGCATGAACCCGTGGGCACAGTTGAGAAAGTAGGCGCGGCTGTAGAAGGCTTTAAGCCCGGCGACCGGGTAAGCGGCTGGGCCTATCCGGCGCTGGCGGAATATGTGGCCTTCAAGGCAGCCAACACAGTCAAAATCCCGGACGCGATTTCCGATGAGGACGCCACGGTGGAGCCATTGGCCTGCGTGGTGAGCGCCATCAACAAGCTGCCGAAGGAGGCGTTTTTA
>DUQZ01000078.1 GCA_012837525.1 Clostridiales bacterium
CTTGCTTTGAGCCATTGGGGTTCTCCTCCTTGTGAATGTCTATGCAACATCCATTGTAGCGGAGTCCCGGTGGCTTGCCCATTCCTCCTCACCCTGGGCAAAGTTGCGAACTTCAGTGTACTCTATCCTCACGCCTTCTCCTTCTGATTGATGTATTGTTTGCAAAACTGATAATATGAATGTGGTCGTGTCATCAGTATAACAGAATACATGCAATCATAAAAGGCACGCGCCGACTGGCGCGTGCCCTGTTTTTGGGAAGGATATCAGACGATCAAGCTGATGATATACACGTTAATCATGGCTGCGATGCCAATCACCAGGGTGCCCAGGGTCTGGGTTTTGTAGCCGTTTTCTGGCGTCATGCCGCCAAAGTTGGTCACCACCCAGAAGTAGCTGTCATTGGCGTGGGAGACCGTCATGGCGCCCGCGCCGATCGCGATGGTCACCAGGGCCGCGCCCATGGGCGTCGCCAGGCCCAGGGTGCCAAGCAAGGGCGCGATGATGCCGGCGGAGGTGGTGATGGCCACCGTGGAGGAGCCCTGCGCGGTCTTTAGGATGGCCGCCAGCAGGAAGGGGAAGAACAAGCCCAGGGAGGACAGCGCCGTGGCGTTCTCCTGGATGTAGGGCACCAGGGCGGAGGTGGCAATCACCTTGCCCAGCACACCGCCGGCGGCCGTGACAAACAGGATGGGGCCGGTGACGCGCAGGGTGCTGTCGGTCAATTTGTAGAAATCCTTCATCTTATCGGACTGCCACAGAAGGAAGATGCCCAGCAGCACACCGACGGCCAGCGCCATGATGGGCGTGCCCAGGAAGGAGACGATCGGGGCGCTCCACTTGGCCATGTTGAAGATGGAGGCCAGCGCCATGAGTAAAATGGGCACCACGATGGGGGAGAAGGAGAGCAGGCCGCTGGGCAGCTTGCCGTAGGAGGCAACCAGCTGCTCATAGGTCATCACCACTTCACCCTCGGCCGCGGGCATGTTGGACTCGTCATTGGCCTGCACGCGCTTGCCGATGAACAGGGCATACAGGAAGCCAAAGATGAGGGGCAGGATGGATGCCGCGGCGCCAATGCCCATAACCAGCAGCAGGTTGGCTTCCGCCCCGCCCAGGCCCTGCTCAAACAGGGTGTTGGCGGCAGCGATGGGGCCAGGCGTTGGCGGGATAAAGCAGTGGGCGATGTACAGGCCCATGGACAGGGCGACGGAAGTGGCCACGGAGGAGCGGCCCGTCCGCTTCACCAGCGCTTTGCGAATGGGGTTTAAGATAACAAAGCCCGAGTCGCAGAACACGGGGATGGAGACGATCCAGCCCATGATGATGAGGGCGGCCTCCGGGCGCTTTTTGCCCACAACCTTCACCACCGTGTCCGCCATCTTGAGGGCAGCGCCAGTCTTCTCGAGCAGGGTGCCCACCAGGGCGCCCAGGATGATAACTATACCGATGGAGCGGAAGGTGCCCGAGAAACCATCCCCGATAACGCCCGGGATGCTGGCCAGCGGGATGCCGGCCGCGAAGGCGAACAGCAGGGACACGAGCATGATGGAAAGGAAGGCGTGTACCTTGAGTTTGGAGATCAGCAGAATCATGAGCGCGATGGCAACCACGAACGCGATGATCAATGGAATACCTGTCACTTGAAAAACCCCCTTTTCAATTATACATGGATGAAAACTTATTCATCCGCTTTCACAGCGATTCTACACCCTTGTGTGCAAATATGCAACACTAAAAGATGGTTTGTCGGTTTTAATTGCGCTCCCCATGCTTCTCCCGCAGCCGTTTCGCGCCCTCCGCCCTGCCTGTATTTTCCAGGCGCTGGAGGTAGCCGGCCAAGGCGCCACGGATGTGGTAGGGGCCGCCCTCCCGCATCACCGTCCACATGGGGTCAATCATCTGCGGGCCCTTTTTCATCTGCGCCTCTGTCCAGTTCAGGATGATCCTGGCGCCCTGGGCGCAGATGTCCGGGTGATCGTCCTTCACGTCAAACTGCTCATGCGGGTCCTGTGTGATATTGAACAGCATCTCCTCATCAAACAGGCGGAAGCCGTCGTGGATGGTGCGGATGTACAGCCAGTCTGAAAACCGGGCGCTGCGCTGGCACACATGCGCCATCTGCGAGAGGACCAGGGCATCCCGGCCTTGCGGTTCATCATGTGTAAGTGTTTTGGCGAAGGACTGCCCGTCCCAGTGCGCAGCCTGCGGCACACCCAGCATGTCCGCCAGTGTGGGCAGCAGATCCAGGCTGTAATGGAAGGCCGTGTCCACGCGCCCGGGCGCAAGGCCGGGCCACTTGATGATCATCGGGATGCGGCAGGTGATCTCATCCGCGGTGCCGTGCTCCGCGTAAATGCCCAACTCGCCCAGGTTTTCCCCGTGGTCGCTGGTTAAGATGATGGCGGTGTCCTCATAGATGCCCTGCGCGCGCAGCAGGTCAAATACTTGGCCAAGCAGCTGGTCCGCGTAATGCACGCCGCAGTCATAGCCGTCAAGAACGCGGCGCAGCTCCCCATAATGGGCGATTTTGCCGGGGTGCTTGGGATAGTCCGGGTGCTCCTCATCCGTGTACATATTGATTTCGTTGCAGCCATGCGGCGCCACCAGGCTTTGGTGGCGGCGGAAGATGTCCGGCGTAATCCAGGTGGGCAAGTCATCCCCCTCAAAGGGGTTTTGGTAGTCCGCCGGCGTGCGGTAGGGCGTGTGCGGGTCCCACAGGTGCAGGTGCAAAAACCAGTTGTCCCGGTCCCTGTTGCGATTGAGCCAGTCCAGGGCGATGGGGACGACCTCCTCGCCCGATTCCGCCCCGCCGCCGCCCTGGTTGTAGGTTTCATGGAAGCCCGCGTGAAACCAATAGGAGGAGTGCCGCTCGGCAAAGGTGGAGATGGAGGCGGTGTACAGGCCCGCTTTGCGGAAGGTATTGTGGAAGCTGTTCTCCAGCACCGGGTCGCGGAAATCCCGCCCACATCCCGTCAGGCGCAGGTCCGCCGCTGTGCCCCCATGGCCCACCGCCCCGTTGCGGATGCCAAACATGCCTGTCTGCAGCGCCGCGCGCGAGGGCAGGCAGGGCGCGTCGGAGGTGTAATAGCGCTCAAAGCGGATGCCCTCCTGTGCCAACCTGTCCAGATTGGGCGAGGTGTTTCGCGGGTAGCCGTAGCAGCCCAGGTGGTCCGGGCGCAGGGTGTCAATGTCGATGAACAGGATGCGCATTGTTTCCTCCTTAAACCGTCTGCACGGGCTCGTTGGGGATGTTGACCTGGGCGAGTGCTGCCAGCCGCTCCCCGCGCTGCTCAAAGAAGTGCCCAAAGCCTGCGCACAGGCGGTTGACGCCCTCCACATAATCCCGCTTGCAGCCCGTGCGGCACAGGGCGTACCAGGGGCAGGCGCGGCAGGTGTCCGGGTGATGGGTGGATGTACTCAAAAAATCGCGCAGGCGCTGTGTTTTCGCGATGGCAAAGAAGGAATCCGCCGTCAGGTTGCCCAGCAGCCATTCGTCCAGGCAGTAAAAATCACAGGGGTAGATGTTGCCATTGCTCTCCGCCACAAAATTGGGCGAGCAGTGCCCGGTCATGTTGCAGGCGGTGGGCGGCTGGCCGCGCAGGATGCGGATCCAGTTGTCAAACAGGTTAACGCTCACATACTGGCCGGCGCGGATGTCCTGTTCATAGCGGTCAAACACGGCCACCAGAAACTGCCCATATGTGACGGGGTCCAGCCATGCTCCGTCCTCCCCGATTGGGTCCAGGCAGGGGATAAACTGGATGTAGCCATGCCCCCGCAGCGCGTCATACACGGCTTCCGGCTGCCTGGCTATTTCCTCATCCACCACGCAGAGGATGTTGTAGTTGATGCCGCGCGCGTGCATGCGCCTGATGGTGTGAAGCACCTTGTCATAGGTGGGCTCGCCCTGGGCGGTTTTGCGGCGGCTGTCGTGGATGTCCTTTGTGCCGTCCAAAGACACGCCCACCAGGAAGTTGCCGTCCGCCAGCACATCCATCAGCGCGTCGTCCACTGCCACCCCGTTGGTTTGCAGGGCGTAGTGAACGGGCAAACGGCGCGCGTTGTGTTTTTTGACCAGCCGCAGCCACTCGCGGTAAAAACACGCGCCCATCAGGGTAGGTTCCCCGCCCTGGAAGGCGAAGGTGATGGCCTGCTCGGCATAGGCCATCGCGCGGCGGATGATCATCTGCGCGGTATCCGGGCGCATGAAGCCATAGGAGGCGGTCTCCCGGTTGTCCATCTCATCCAGGTAAAAGCAGTAGTCGCAGCGCAGGTTGCACGCGCCGGATGCGGGCTTGACCATCAGGTGCAAAGGCGGCAAGTGGCTTCTCCTTTAATCTTGTTTTTGCAGCGCTTCCCACAGGCCCAGCAGGTAGCCGCAGCCAATGGCGCGGTCATACAGGCCGTAGCCTGGCATCGCGCGCTCACCAAAGATGGCGCGGCCGTGATCGGGCCGCAGCACGCCGTCAAAGCCCGTGTCATAAAAGGCCTTCATGATGGCGTACATATCAAGGGAACCGTCTAAGGACGGGTGCGCGCTCTCCTCAAACACGCCGGGCGCGGTGTGGCGCAGGTTTCTGACATGGGCAAAATGAATGCGGCCGGAAAGCGCCCGGATGATGCCCGGGATGTCGTTGTCCGGCCTGGTGCCCAGGGAGCCGGTGCACAGGGTGATGCCGCTTAAGGGATCATCCACAGCATCCAGTATCTTTTGCAGGCTGTCCAATGTGCCCACAATGCGCGGCAGGCCAAACACCGGCCAGGCTGGGTCATCCGGGTGGATGGCCATGCGGATGCCGTATTTGTTGCAAACAGGCATGATGGCCCTGAGGAAATACACCAGGTTGTCAAGCAGCGCTTCATCGGTGACATCCTTATACAGTTCAAACAGGCGGGTCAGCTCCGCCACGCGCTCCTTCTCCCAGCCGGGCATCACAAAGCCCTCGCTGATGCGCGCCATGTACTCGTTCATTTTATTGGGGTTAAGGGTATCGATCACCGCCTGGTCATAGGCAAAGACGGTCGCGCCGTCCTCGCGCAGGTGGGACAGCTCGGTGCGCGTAAAATCAAACACGGGCATGAAGTTGTAGCACACCATGTCAATGCCGGCCTCGCCCAGGCGGGTGAGGGTTTTGATGTAGTTTTCAATATACTTGTCCCGCTCGGGCAGGCCTGCCTTGATGGCGTCGTGCACGTTGACGGACTCTATGCCGGTGATCAAAAGGCCATGGGCGGTGACCTCGTCCTTTAAGGCTTTGATCGCGGCCTTCTCCCACACTTCGCCCGGCAGGGTGTCATACAGGGTGGTCACTACACCCACAAGCCCCGGCACCTGGCGGATGTGCGCTAAGGGGATGGTGTCGTGCGCGGGGCCAAACCAGCGCATGCTGAGCCTCATATGTGTTCCTCCATTGTGTATGCTTGGGTTGATTATATCATAAAACAAGGAACGGGCCGGTTTTTTGATGTTTGTTTGTAGGCCTCCTGCGCCCGGGGTTGGCTTTCCTGTGCTATACTTAACAGGATCGATTTGAACAACAACAAACACAAGGAGTGAGATGGATGAAACTTCCCTACACAGTTGATTTAACCGGCAAGGTGGCGGTGGTCACCGGCGGCAGCGGTGTGCTGTGTTCGCACATGGCCAAGGCGTTGGCAGCCTGCGGCGCCAGGGTGGCTATATTGGGCAGAAACCTTCAAAAAGCGCAGGCAGTGGCGGAGGAGATTGGCGATAACGCCCTGGCCTTCTCCGCGGATGTGCTGGATGTAAGTTCCCTGAAGGCGGCGCAGCGCGCCATCCATGATGCCTGGGGCAAGGTGAGCATCCTCATCAACGGGGCGGGCGGCAACAACCCGCTGGCCACTACGGAGGATGAGCAGTACGAGCTGGGGGCGGAGGCCGTGAAGGATTTCTTCCAGCTGGACCCGGAGGGCATCAAGCAGGTGATGGATGTCAACTTCCTGGGCACCGTCCTTCCCACCCAGGTGTTCGCCAAGGAAATGGCAGGCACGCCCGGCGCCTGTGTGGTCAATATTTCCTCCATGGCGTCCTACCAGCCCATGACCAAGGTGATGTCCTACTCCGGCGCCAAGGCGGCCATCAACAATTTCACCATGTGGCTGGCCACCTATTTCGCCAAGACAGGCTTGCGGGTCAATGCCATCGCGCCCGGTTTTTTCGCCACGCAGCAAAACAAAACCATGCTGTTTGAGGCTGACGGCAGCCCCACCGCGCGCACTGGGAAGATCCTGGCGGCGACGCCCATGGGACGGCTGGGGGAACCGCACGATTTAATCGGCGCGCTGCTGTTTTTGGTGTCAGAGGAGGCTGCCGGCTTTGTCACCGGCATCACCATCCCCGTGGACGGCGGCTTCATGGCCTACGCCGGGGTATAGGAGGAAGACATGAAAAAATATGATTTGATCACCGCGACCAGCATGGGTATCCGGCTGACGCCCACGGACCGCCAGCCGGTGGGCATCGGCAACCACTATGTGATGCACTCAACGAGCGCTGAGAGCAACGTGCTGAACGTATCGGCCTCCCTGGGGCTAAAAACCAAGGTGCTCACCGCCTTTGTGAAGGACAGCCCGATTGCGGACTTCATCAAGCGCGATCTGGGCCGGCGCTTCATCGCCTTTGAAGGGCCGGAGATTGACCAAAACGGCCCCTGGGGCCACCGCCACCAGTTTAACATCGCGGACGCCGGCTTTGGCGTGCGCGGGCCGCGCGTGCACAACGACCGCGCGGGGGAGGTGGGCCTGCTGCTATCGGAGGAGCAGTTTGACCTGGAGCAGATCTTCGCCAAAGACGGGGCGCGGATGATTCATTTCTCCGGCTTGTTCGCGGCGCTCTCAAAAAACACGGCAGCCTTTTGCCTGAAGCTGGCGCAAGCGGCGCGGGAAAACGGCACCCTCATCAGCTTTGACCTAAACCACCGCGCCTCCTTCTGGGCAAATCGGGAGGAGGAACTGCACCAGGCCTTCCACCAGATTGCCAGCCTGTCGGACATCTTAATCGGCAACGAGGAGGACTACCAGCTGGCCCTGCATATTGAAGGCCCCCAGGCCGGCGGGGAGGGCATCCACGCTCAGCGGGAGGATTTCAAGGGTATGATTAAAGCGGCGCAGGCGCGCTACCCGCAGGTGAAGGTGTTTGCCAACACGCTGCGGGAAGTAAAAAGCGCGAACGAGCACCTGTGGGGCGCGCTCCTGTATATGGACGGCGCCTGGTATGAAGCGCCGCTGCGGGAGATCCAGGTGTTGGACCGCATCGGTGGCGGCGACGGCTTTGTGGGCGGCCTGTTATACAGCATCCTGCAAAACTGGCCGGGTGAGCGCTGCGTGCAGTTTGCCTGGTCCACCGGCGCCCTTGCCACCACCATGCTGGAGGACTTCGCCTCGCCCGTGAATGAACAGCAGGTATGGAGCATCTGGGACGGAAACGCGCGAGTGGTGCGTTAAGGAGGAAAGAATGAAAAAAGCGGATATTGGCCTGATTGGCCTGGCGGTGATGGGGGAAAACCTGGTGATGAACATGGAAAGCAAGGGCTTTACCGTGGCTGTGTTCAACCGCACCACCAGCCGTGTGAAAAATTTTGCGGAAGGCCGCGCCAAGGGCAAGAACATCATCCCCACTTACAGCCTGGAGGAGTTGGTGCGCTCGCTCAAGACCCCGCGCATGGTGATGCTGATGGTCAAGGCGGGCCAGCCGGTGGACGATTTTATCGAGCTGCTGCTGCCCCTGATGGAACCAGGCGACATCATCATCGACGGCGGCAACAGCCACTTCCCGGATACCGCCCGGCGCGTGGAGTATGTGGAAAGCGAGGGCCTGTACTACATCGGTACCGGCGTGTCCGGCGGGGAGGAAGGCGCTTTGCACGGCCCCAGCCTGATGCCGGGCGGCACGAAGGAAGCCTGGGAGCACGTCAAACCCATTTTGCAGGCCATCGCCGCCCATGTGGACGGCGCGCCCTGCTGTGACTGGGTGGGCGAGGGCGGCGCCGGCCATTTTGTCAAAATGGTGCACAACGGCATCGAGTACGGCGACATGCAGCTGATTGTGGAGGCCTACCTGCTCATGCGGGATTTGCTGGGCATGACGCCGGATGAGATGGCGGCGGTCTTCGCCGAGTGGAACGAGGGCGTGCTGGACAGCTATTTGATAGAGATTACAGCGGACATCTTAAAAACCAAGGACGAGGACGGCGCGCCTTTGGTGGACAAGATTCTGGACACCGCGGGCCAGAAGGGGACGGGCAAATGGACGGCCACCTCCGCGCTGGATGAAGGCGTGGCGCTTACCCTGATCGCGGAGGCGGTCTTTGCCCGCTACCTGTCCAGCGATAAGGACGGCAGGGTGCAGGCAGAAAAGGTCATGCCGCGCAAGCAGCCCCATTTTGAGGGCGACAAACAGGCCTTTATCAAGCAGATCCAGCAGGCCTTATACGCCAGCAAGATCATCAGCTACACCCAGGGCTATCTGCTAATGGCGGCGGCGGGGAAAACCCATGACTGGCACCTCAATTTCGGCGGCATCGCCATGATGTGGCGCGGCGGCTGCATCATCCGCAGCGCCTTCTTGGGCAAGATCAAGGAAGCCTTTGATGAGGAGCCTAACCTGCCCAACCTGCTGCTGGCGCCCTATTTTAAACAAGAGGTAGCGCAGGCGGCGGACGCCTGGCGCGCTGTCTGCGCCGCGGCCATCACCCAGGGTATCCCGCTGCCCGCCATGAGCAGCGCGCTGACCTATTTTGACGGGCTGCGCACCGGGCGCGGCGGCGCCAACCTGCTGCAGGCGCAGCGGGATTACTTTGGCGCGCACACCTACGAGCGGGTGGACCGCCCGCGGGGCGAGTTCTTCCACACCAACTGGACGGGGGAGGGCGGGGACACCGCCTCGGGCACCTACAATGCCTGAGTTGATGGGTTTGCTGGAAGGCGCGCTGTACGCCAAGGAAGAACACGGCCTTTCTGCTGAGGACATCAAGGGCGCGCTGAAGGCCGCCTTGGCGCCCGTTTTGCCGCGGCTGAACAAGGTGCTGCTCATCCCGCCGGATTTTACGCGCTTTCACTCAAACGCGGGCTTTATCACAAGCGCCCTGTACCACCTGCTCTCACCTGCCTGCCAGGTGGACATCATGCCCGCCCTGGGCACGCATGTACCGGTGAGCCAGGCCCAGTGGCAGGTCATGTTTGAGGGCATCCCCTACACCAACATGCTGGTGCACAACTGGCGCACTGAGGTGGTGGCAATTGGCGAGGTGCCGGCGGACTACGTGCGCGAGATATCAGACGGCCGTGTGGATACGCCCATCACGGTGGAAATCAACAAACGCCTGCTGGATCCCGCATATGACCTCATCCTCTCCATCGGCCAGGTGGTGCCGCATGAGGTGGTGGGCATGGCCAACCAAAGCAAGAACATCTTTGTGGGCTGCGGCGGCAGCCGCGTCATCAACGCCAGCCACATGCTGGGTGCGGTGTATGGCATGGAGCGCGTGATGGGGCGCGACAGGACGCCTGTGCGCGCGGTGCTGGACTACGCCAGTGAACATTTTATCCAGGATATGCCGCTGCAATATATCCTCACCGTGACGGACGCGCCGGGCGGCATCATCCGCACCCACGGCCTGTTTTTGGGGCGGGACCGCCGCTGGTTTGAGGAGGCGGTGGCCCTGGCCCAGCAAAAGAACATCACCCACCTGGACAAGTCGCTCAAAAAAGTGGTGGTCTACCTGGATGAGCAGGAGTTTGGCTCCACCTGGCTGGGCAACAAGGCCGTCTACCGCACCCGCATGGCTATCGAGGATAATGGTGAATTAATTGTGCTGGCGCCGGGCGTGGACAAGTTTGGCGAGGACAAAACAGTGGACGCCCTCATCCGCAAATACGGCTACCAGGGCATTGATAGGGTGCTGAAGATGACAGAGGACAACGTGGACCTGCGGGAGAACCTGTCCGCCGCCGCGCATTTAATCCACGGCAGCAGCGAAGGACGCTTCAACATCACCTACGCCACGAAGCACTTAAGCCAGGCGGAGATTGAGGGCGTAGGCTATGGTTATTTGCCGTATGAGGAAGCGATCAAACGCTACCCGATTGATACCTTAAAGGACGGATTCAATACGCTGGCGGATGGCGAGGAGATCTACTACATCAGCAACCCCGCGCTGGGGCTGTGGGTGGTAAAGGGCCATTTAAATAATTAGTATAAAATTATTGATTATTTATTTGATTCTTGCTTAGCAATAAGCACATTGATTCTTTCGATGTACTTATCGGCTTTATAGGCATAAGATGGCTTTCTTTGCTTCAGATCACTTACGAAGGAGAAAACCTCTTTATTCATTTGCATAATTCCTGTTCTATC
>DUQZ01000079.1 GCA_012837525.1 Clostridiales bacterium
ATCCTTTGTCGCTGCTGTTCAAATCAGGTGCATATCTCTGTGGGCAAATGTGCTTGCATAAACTCGTGTCCACGCTATCTAAGAACTTTATATAGAGGTATTTCATGCGTAAACTTCAAATCATCCGTGTTTTTGCCGCGCGATTATGGTAGCATGTTCATAGCGTGATCATAAACCAGTGTAGTAAAGGAGTTCCCATGGCAGAATTAGTCAGAAAACCACTTTTCAACCCCAAAGGCGATATTGACATCATCTCCCGGCGCATGGTCGGCGGCAACCCCACCAACCTCAACGACTTCAACAACATGAAGTATGCCTGGGTCAGCCCCTGGTACCGCCAGGCGATGAACAATTTCTGGATCCCCGAGGAGATCAACCTGGCCACCGACAAAAAGCAGTACCCCCTGCTGGACGCGGCCGAGCGGCGCGCCTACGACAAGATCCTGTCCTTCCTCATCTTCCTGGACAGCATCCAGACCGCCAACCTGCCCAACATCGGCCAGTACATCACCGCCAATGAGGTTAACCTGTGCCTGTGCATCCAGACCTATCAGGAGGCCATTCACTCCCAGAGCTACTCCTACATGCTGGACTCCATCTGCGAGCCCAACGAGCGCGATTCCATCCTCTTTCAATGGAAGGATGATGAGCACCTCCTGCGCCGCAACACCTTCATCGGCGACATTTACAACGCCTTCCAGGAAGAAAAATCCATGCGCAACTTCCTGCGCGTCATCATGGGCAACTACATTTTGGAAGGTGTCTACTTCTACTCCGGTTTCATGTTCTTTTACAACTTAGCCCGCAACAACCGCATGACCGGCTCCGCCCAGCAAATCCGCTACATCAACCGCGATGAGGCCACCCACCTCTGGCTCTTCCGCAACATTATTCAGGAGCTGCAAAAAGAGGAACCCGACCTCATCAATGACGAAGTCAAAGAGATGTTCCGCGAGATGCTCAAAGAAGGCTGCGAGCAGGAGATTGCCTGGGGCCAGTACGCCATTGGCGAGGACATCCAGGGCCTCACCGGGCAGATGGTCGAAGACTATATCCGCTACCTGGGTAACCTGCGCGCCACCAACATCGGCCTGGCCCCCATTTATGAAGGCCATGACGAGGAACCCGACACCATGAAGTGGGTCAGCCAGTACAGCAACGCCAACATGATCAAGACCGACTTCTTCGAAGCCCGCAGCACCGCCTACGCCAAGTCTTCAGCGCTGGTGGATGATTTATAAGGGGAACGAAGGAACGATGGGGGACGTCGTCCCCCATACCCCCTGACCGGGGAATTCCCCCCGACTGGCTCAATCGTCGCAAGTCTTCGCTCCTGAAGATCGCTCGGCTTGCTCGTTTCGCCTGACTCCTCCGCCTGCCTTCATCCGCCACTGGCGGCGGCAGGCTCCGTCCCCCCGGACCCCGGAATCTATTTATTAAGAATGGGATGGCACAAAATGTGCCATCCCATCTGGTTTATTAAGAACTAATCTGTCTATGGCTTATGAATAATATCATCCCTTAGTCGGTAAATGGTCGCTCCGTGCGCCTTGCGGCAGAAAGCGTCCACAAACCAGTCGATCTTCTTCACCGCGTCCCACTGGATATAGCCGTGGCGCACGCCCTTGACCGTCTTGCCCTTCATGTTGGAGTCCGTCCAGGTGACAGAGTCCGTCTCCGGGTTGTAATCCTCCGTAAACACCAGGCTGTGCGCGCCCACGCCATAATAATAATTGGCCGCCATCTGGAAGAAATCCCCGCGCTGCACCTGCTTCATAAACTCCCGGGCGATCTCCCAATTTTCCTTTTTGCTCAGGTTGGTGTCATAGCGGAAGGTGGCCGCCGCGTAGAAGGGGTTGCCGTCCTTTGCCTCGATGTCCTTCCAGGCCGCGCCGTAGGCGTAGGGCTTGCTTTCCTTGCGGGGCAGGTTATCCGGGATAATCAGCGGCACATCCGGGAACTCCGCCATGCGGAATTTATCCCGGTTCTGGCGGAACATATACACCGTGAAGTTCTTGCACACATAGGTATGGTTGGATTTGTGCGCCGGCAGCGCGCGCCCGCGCGCGTTGTCAAACTCCACCTTCGCCGTCTCCAGCATCAGATCAATCATTTCCTCCCGCGGCGTCTTCTGCGCGGTTTCCGCCTCCGCAAGGCCCATCACGGGCAGCGCCAGCAGCATACAAAGCAGCAAAGCCATCAATCGCTTCAAAACATTCTCTCCTTACAGTCCGTAACCGTCAGACGGCAAAACCGGCCGCCCGTTTGCCCCTTCATTGTACTCCAAACCGTCAAAATGTAAACCTCGTCACCTTTTGACTATGGTATAATGCTGCAAGGAGGATAAGTCATGATTCAAATTGTCGGCGGGCTGTCCAATGCCTTGTGGGAGGCCGCCATGCAGCGGCTGAAAACCTCATATGAAAGCGGGCGCAGCGTCCTTTTGCTGGTGCCTGAGCAATATACTCTGCAGGCGGAGCGCGACACGCTGGAAACCCTTCAGGTCAAGGGCTTTTTCCGGGTGCAGGTACTCTCCCCCTCGCGCCTCGCCACCTATGTGTTTGACCGCGCCGGCCAGGACCCGCGCGTGATGATTGATGAGCGCGGGCAGACCATGACGCTTGCCCGCCTTTTATGGAACTTGAAGGACGAGCTGGTCTATTACGCCAAGGCGCGCGGCAAGCCCGGCTTCGCGCAGAAATTGACAGAAGCCATCAGCGAGCTGAAAAGCACCGGCATCACACCGGAGGAGCTGGGCGCCTGGCTGTCCGCGCAGGAGGTGGAACAGCCCAAGCTGCGAGATTTGGCCACCTTGTTTTCCGCCTATGAAGACCAGATGGCTGGCCAATTGGCGGACGCCCAGGACAAGGAACAGGAGATGCTGCGCCGGCTGCAAGCCAGCGCGCTGTTTGCAGGCCATGATGTCATCGTCTATGGCTTTGACCTATTGACCCCGCCCCTCATCCGCCTGCTGTCCCTCTTGGCCCAGCGCGCGGACAACCTGCTGCTTACCCTGGTGATGGCGCGGGAGGAGGGGCGCGCCAGCGACCTCTTCGCGCCGGTCATCACCAGCGCCACCCTGTTTACCCGTGAGTTGGAAAAGCTGTCCCTGCCCTGGCAGTGGGATGTCCTGGCGGAAGGCAAACAGGACAAGCAGCCCGCCCTCCTGCACCTGCAACACCAGCTGACGCGCTTAAAGCAGGCGGTGTTTACAGACCCACCGGAGGGCCTGCGCCTGTTTGCCGGCAAGACGCCGCATGAGGAGATGCGCCGCATCGCGCAGCTCATTCACGCCCAGTTAAAGGCAGGCACTGACCCCCGCGACATCGCCATCTTCATGGCGCAGGAAAGCTATGCGCCGCTTTTGTCAAGCGTCCTTTCAGACTATGACATCCCGCATTTTGTCTCGGTGAAGGAGCCGCTCCTGGCGCAGCCCCTGATCCGCTGCCTGCTGGACGCGCTTACCTGCATCCAGTCCGCCGCCTGGCGGCCGTTGGACGTATTCAGCTACCTCAAATCCCCCTATTCCCCTATCACGGCGGAAGAAGCCTTTTTGCTTGAAAACTATGCCCGCGAAAACGGCATCCGCGGCAAACGGTGGACCCTCCCCTTCACACGCGGGGAGGAAGACATCTTGCTGGTGATGGAGCCGCTGCGCGCGCGCGCCATCACCCCCATCGTGGCCCTGCGTGACCGGCTGAACAAGGCGCGCACCGCCGAAGCCTCTATTGACGCGCTGCTGGCTTTTTTGACAGACATCAAAGCGCAGGAGCGCGTGCTGGAAATGGACATCACCTTGAGTGAACAGGGCATGCTGGAGGAAGCCCAGCGCGCGCGCCAGGTGTGGGAGCAGCTGATGGGCCTAATGGAGCAGATGAACCAGCTGCTGGGCAAGGAGCGCATCCCCCTGGGCCGCTTTGCCGAGTGGCTGCGCGCCGGCTTATCCATGAGCATGCTGTCCGCCCTGCCCCCCATGCAGCACTGCGTACAGGCGGGCGTCCTGGGCCAGCTGATGGTACGGGAGCCCAAGGCCGTCTATATCCTGGGCTTAAACAACGGCGCCCTGGATGTGGGCAGCGAAACCTTGATGAAGGACAGGGAGCGTGAGCAGCTGGAGGAAGGCCTGGACATCACCCTCAACCTCAAGCGGCAGGAGCTGGAAAACATCCGCATGCTGGATTTGTGGAAGGCCATTGCCGCGCCTACGCAGCAACTGCATTTAAGCTACGCGCTGTCTGATGACGAGGGCAGAGCCCTCTCCCCCCTGATTGAACTGGGCCGCATCAAGCGCATGTTCACCCAATTGGTGGAGGAGGGCGGCGCGCTGCACACTCTGCGGGAAAGCCAGCCCCTAACCCCCATGGCCGCGCTGGATGAAGTGGCCGTCCTCATCAAAAACGGCGAGATGGACGAGACCTGGTGGACTGCCTGGTCCTGGCTGTTGAATGCCCCGGACTGGCAGCACAAGGCGCGCGGCATCGCCCGGATGATCAAGGGCGATGACCCCAACAAGGCGCTGCCGGCTGACGCGGTTCAAAACACCCGCCAGCCAGGGGTGACCTCGGTCTCCCGGCTGGAAAGCTATGCCGCCTGCCCCTTCCGGCATTTTGTGGATTATCGCCTAATGCCCTATGTGCGCAGGGAGTGGGAGCTGCAGCCCGCCGACCTGGGCAGTTTTTACCACGACGCCATGGACCGCTTTGTGCGCCGGGTGAAGGACAAGCCGGATTGGCTGCTGATGGACGAGAAAGCCAGCCAGGCCGAGATGGACCAGGTGCTGGGGGAGTTGACCCAAGACTGGGCGGACGGCCCCTGGGCGGATACCTCCCGCGCCAAACACAACGCCCGTGCTGCCATCAGCCTTTGCCGGCGCATGGCCTGGGCTATCACCGAAGGTCGGCAGCATTCGGCCTTTGCCCCGCGTGAGAGCGAACTGACCTTTGGCCAGGGCCGCGGCTACCCGCCCATCGCCCTGCCCATGAAGGACGGCAGCACCCTGGACCTGCGCGGCATGATTGACCGGCTGGACACCGCCATCAGCCCGGACGACCAGCTGCTGCTGCGCATCATTGACTACAAATCCAGCCAGCACGAGCTGCGCGGCGGGGATTTGGAAGCGGGCGTACAGCTGCAATTGATGCTGTATTTGAAGGCGGCGCTTGATTTGATGGGTGAGGACGCTGTGCCCGCCGGCGCCTTTTACCAGCGCCTGGGCGACCCGCTGGTGCGCGCGGATGACCCGGCGCGCGCCGAAAGCCAGCGCCGGCGCCAGGTGTACCTGGAAGGGGTGCTGCTGGCGGATCCGGACATCATCCGCCTGATGGATGATGGCACACCGCCGGTATCGATGAGCAAGAAGCTTAACGCCAGCGGGGAATTGATGAAAAGCAACAAGGTGTTAAACCGTGAGGAGCTGCAGAGCCTGATGGACCTGGCGCAGGAGCGCAGCCGTGAATTGGCCGAGGACATTCTGCGCGGCGTCATCACCCGCGCGCCCTTCATTGACGGCGCTGGGCGCGCGGTGTGCGAGTTTTGTGAGTACCAGGGCATGTGCCGTACAGAAAAAATCCAAACAGAGCCGCTGGCCCGCAAAAGCCGCAAGGTGGACTTGAAAACCCTGGCGCAGGAACGCCTCACCCGCAGTGCGGGCAAAAGAAAGGCGCCGTAAGCTATGCAAACGTAATCGTTTGTTAATAGCATCAGGCTGCAACTTGTGGTATAATCCAAGTACAGAGAAACATAAAAGGGGGAATGTCCAGTGATACAGGTCATACACGGCTTAAAAGGGTCTGGGAAGACCAAACGCATCATCGATATGGCCAATGACGCATTCAATGACCAAAAAGGTGATGTCGTTTTTGTTGATGACGACAACCGCTACATGTTCGACCTGCGCCACGAAATCCGCTTTGTCAACGCGGGTGAGTACGGCATGGTCAGTCCGGAAATGTTCTTCGGCTTCCTGTGCGGGATGCTTGCGCAGAACTTTGACGTCACCGTGGTCTTCATCGATGCCTTTTTACGGCTGGTGCGTGCCAAACCCAACGAAACCGAATGGTTCTTCAAGCGCCTGGAGGAGTTGAGCGAGCGGCGGCACATCAAGTTTGTGCTGTCCGTCAGCTGCGATGATTCCGAAGCGCCCGATTATATCAGGAAGTATTTCATATGAAATGGATTTGTAATGTCTGCGGCTTCATCTACGAGGGCGAGGTTCCCCCGGATATCTGCCCGGTATGCAAGGCGGGCAAGGAAGCCTTTGAATTGCTGGAATCCGGCCTCAGCCTGCCTGACGGCCATCAACTGGGCGCCGCCCGCCAGTTGGATGCCCGCGTGGTGAACGCGCTGAAGGAGCGCTTGAGCAACGATACCCGCGAGGTAGCCCAATATCTGGCCATGGCCCGCGCGGCGGACCGGGAGGGCTATCCCGAAGCCGCCAGCCTGTTTGAGCGCCTGGCCAGGGAGGAGGCGCAGCACGCCGCCCGCCTGGTGGAGCTGCTGGGTGAGCAGGTGCACGACAGCACCCGCACCAACCTGGAGCTGCGCATCGCGGCCGAAACCGGTGAGTGCGCGGACAAGAAAGCCCTGGCCGATCTGGCCCGTGAACTCAAGTACGACGCGGTGCACGATGCCCTGCACGAGATGGCCAAGGACGAGGCCCGCCACGCGCAAGCGCTCAACGGCTTAATAGCCCGCCTGTTCCCGCAGGATTAATACTGCCATTTAAAAGAAGACGGTGCATATACTGAATTTTCAGGCTGTTTTGGTTGTATTGGCGAAACCGAATTTCTTTCTGCGCTCATAGGGCAATAAAAACTTCAGCCGCACCACAATGGTGCCGGTGATGCCGCCCATCACGCCGCCCACCACAATCAACAAGGCAGCATAGGTGTAAAACATGGGATATTTGAACACAAGCACCGCGACCAACAGCTGCCCCACGTTGTGCAGCACGCCGCCTACAATGCCGGCCCCCAGGGGGCTGACATCCTTTGCCACAAAGATCAGTAAGATCATCCCCAGCATGCTCAGGATGCCGCCGGCAAAGCTGAGGCTTAGGGTAATGGGGTTCATCCCGCCAAAGAGCACAGCGGAGAGGAGCACCTTGATGACCATCAGGGACAGGGACAGCGGCACCCCAAACCAGTACAGGCACAGCAGCAGCACGCAGTTGGACAGGCCCAGCTTGATGCCATAGCCCATGCCCAGGGAGAGCACCTTTTCCAGGTAGCCCAAGATGAGCATGATGGCGACAAAAAGCCCGGCCAGGGCGATGTTTCTGGTATCCTTCAAGGCTTCGCCTCCACAAGCGCTTTGGCCTGCTCCCTGGGGATCAGCTCCAGACTCAGCTGGTGGGGCAGGCAGGTAATCCAGGATTGGAAGACCCGGTACTCAATGTTGTCCAGCGTCATTTCCCCCTGGCGCATGCAGTCGTGGTTGGGGCAGTTGGCGCTGTGCATGACCACACTGTTTTTGTTGATGTGGATGACGTTCTCCTGCCCTTTGTCCTGGTGGATCACAATCTGCCCGGGGCCGTTGAGCGGCACCAAGTGGTAATAGGCGTCCCCCTGCTTGATGCGCAGGTAGCTGTCCGCCTCCGCCAGCGCTTCACCAGCGTGTAATTCCTCCGCATTGGTGATGGTCAAGGTGGGCAGCGCGCCCTCTGTGACCCGCGGGGTTTGCAAGCGGCCGACTATCAGCAAAACAAGCGCTGTGAGCAGCACGCCTCCTATAATCAACACATCCTTGCGTTTCAAGCCCGTCCTCCTTCTGATACCTCGGTATCATACGGGAAGGCCGTATAAAAGTAAAGCGGGCAAACGGGTGTGTCCTGTTTGCATTTTACGCATTTTTCGCCTGTTTTTTATGGAAAATCAAGGGCCGCATGATTATACTTGGCGTGGAAAGTTTATCATATACATGATATGGAGCAACACAACCGCTGCGTGAGATGAAGGAGTAACAGCATGAGCAAATATTTCGGAACGGATGGCTTCCGGGGCGAGGCCAACGTGGGCCTGACGGTGGACCACGCCGTGCGCATTGGGCGCTTTTTGGGCCATTACTACGGGAAGGATAAGAAGGCGCGCATTGTCATTGGAAAGGACACCCGCCTGTCCAGCTACATGCTGGAGGACGCGCTGGCCGCCGGCATCACGGCCTCCGGCGCGGATGCCTACCTGCTGCACGTCACCACCACGCCCTGCGTATCCTATATGACGCGGGTGGAGCGCTTTGACTGCGGCGTGATGATCTCCGCCTCCCACAACCCCTATTATGACAACGGTATCAAGTTGCTCAACGGCAAGGGCGAGAAGATGGAGCAGGAGGTCATTGACGCGCTTGAAGATTACCTGGACAGCGACCCGGCCAGCATTCCCTATGCCGTGCGCGACCGCATCGGCAAGACTATTGACTATTACGGCGGGCGCAACCAGTACATCGGCTACCTCATCTCCCTGTCCCGTAACTCCTACAAGGGCTACAAGGTGGGCCTGGACTGCGCCAATGGCAGCACCTGGATGATTGCCAAATCGGTCTTTGACGCCCTGGGCGCGCAGACCTATGTCATCAACAACACGCCCAGCGGCACCAACATCAACAAGGACGCCGGCAGCACGCACATTGGCCAGCTGCAGCAATTGGTGCTGGACAACCAGCTGGATGTGGGCTTCGCCTTTGACGGGGACGCAGACCGCTGCCTGGCAGTGGACGAAAACGGGAAAGTTGTGGACGGGGACGATATCCTCTACATCTACGGCACCTTTATGAAGGAGCGCGGCAACCTGGTGGACAACACGGTGGTCACCACCATCATGTCCAATTTCGGCCTGTACAAGGCGCTGGAGGAAGCCGGCATCAACTACAAGCAGACCGACGTGGGCGACCGTTTCGTGTATGAGTGCATGCGCGAGCACGGGCACCTGCTGGGCGGGGAGCAATCCGGACACATCATCTTTGGCAAATACGCCAGCACCGGGGACGGCATGCTGACAGCCATCAAGGTGATGCAAGCCATGATCAGCAAGGAAAAGCCCCTCTCCAAACTGACCGAGCCGTTCAAGAAATACCCGCAGGTGCTCAAAAACGTGCGCGTGACGGACAAGGAGACGGCGTTGAATCATCCAGCGGTGCAATCTGCCATCCAGGAAGCGCAGCAGGCGCTGGGCGATGCCGGGCGTGTCCTGGTGCGCAAATCCGGCACTGAGCCCTTGATCCGCGTGATGGTGGAAGCCAGCGAGAAGGGCACCTGTGAAACCCATGCCGACCATATCATCAAAGCCATGCGGGACAACCAGCTGCTTGCGGAGGGCGCATAAGATGCTGCGCGTTACCGATTTGTTTGACCTGTCCCATTCCCTGGCAGGCGGTTGGCTGGCGGGCTTTGAATACCCGCATGAAGCCCTGGCCGGCATCAAGGACTTCATTTTGGATGTAGGCAAAACTCTGCCAGCGGAGGAATACGAGCGCCGCTGGGAGGATGTCTGGGTGCACAAGACCGCGGTGGTGTACCCGTCCGCTCTGGTGAAGGGCCCCTGCGTCATCGGGCCGAAGTCAGAAATCCGTCACGGCGCCTTCATCCGCGAAAGCGCGCTCATTGGCGAGAACTGTGTGGTGGGCACCGCTTGTGAGCTAAAAAACGTCATCCTCTTTGACGGGGTGCAGGTGCCGCATTATAACTATGTGGGCGACTCCATCCTGGGCTACAAAGCACATATGGGCGCGGGCGCCATCACCTCCAACGTGCGCGCGGACAAACAGCCCGTGGTTATTAAGCTGGACGACACCCGCCTTGAAACCGGGCGCAAAAAGGTAGGCGCCTTTTTGGGCGATGAGGCCGAGGTGGGCTGCAACGCGGTCCTCAACCCCGGCACGGTGCTGGGCCGTCGCGCCAGCGTCTACCCCACCGCCAGCGTGCGCGGCGTGGTGCCGGCAGACCACATCTGCAAGATTGACGGGAGCAGGGTAAAACGCGTGTAATGGTCTGTCTAATCCATCATTTTGTGAAAGAATCGTGAAACATCCCTTGCTTGCTTGTATATATCGCGCTTGGGATGTATACTGTTTTAGTGCGCGAAAGCGCGAATGTATCAAGAATATTGGAGCGTAAACTGATGAAATCCTCACTGTACCCCCGTCAAATCGCGCTGGCAGCCCTGCTTGTGGCCGCCGTGCTCTTCCTGTCCGGCTGCAACCTGATTGTCAAGGACCCGGCCGTTGACGCCAAGCAGGTGATCATCACCATCAATGGCGAAAACGTCACCAAGGAAGAGTTCGTCCGCTATTACAACAACACCTACGAGCGCAAAATGCAGGAGCAGCAGCTCTACCAGCAGTACGGCCTGCCCGCGCAGCCGGTGCGCCCCGAGCAGGTGATGGAAGAAACCTTTGAAAACACCATCAAGGACAAGGTGCTGCACCAAAAGGCACACGAGTTGGGCCTGGATGAGATGACAGAGGAAGAGACCGCCGAAATCAACAAGCAGGCGGAGGACAGCTTCCAGAACATCAAGGACCAGGTGAAGCAGTTCTATTTCCAGAATTCCGAGCTGGAAGGCGAGGCACTGGAAGCGGAAATCACCGCGAAGGCCAAGGAGCTGGGATTTGATCTGGAAACTTTCCAGCAAAGCGTAACCGAATCCAAACTGCACGAGAAACTGCATGCCTATGCCGGGGAAGGCATTGAGGTAACTCAGGAAGACATCCAGGCCAAGTTTGAGGAGAAGGTAGCCAAGGCCAAGGAAGACTACGCGAACAACCCCGCAGGCTTTGGCACAGCCATCACTGGCAACCAGCCCACTTACTACACCCCCGCCGGCTACCGCGCCGTGCGGCAGATTTTGGTGAAGCTCAACGCCGAGGACGAGGAAGCCATCAAGGCGCTGGAAGCAGAGCTTGCCCCCCTCAAATCCGCGCTGGATACCACGACGGTTGACATCAACCGCATTGAAGCGCTGGTGAAATCCGAGGAAGAGCTGGAAGACGCCGACAAAACCTTCAAGGCGGAACAACTGGAAGCCTTAAGCGAGGAAGAAGCCGCCCAGTTTGCCGACCTGCTCAAAAAAGACACCTTGAGCGAAGAGGAACAGCAGGCCCTTTCCGCCATCAAAGCCAAGCTGGCCCCCTACACCAAGCTGCCCGAAGCCCAGACTGCCTATGACGCCAAAAAGGCGGAGCTGGACGCCCTCTTGGACAAGGCCTTTGCCGCCATCCAGGACAAGACGGATGAGATCTACGCCAAGGTGACGGCGGAGGACGCCGATTTTGACGCCCTGGTCAAGGAATACAACGAGGACCTGGGCCAGCCCGAAGCCGGCTACCCCGTGCATGAGAGCACCAGCACCTTTGTGGCGGCCTTCAAGGAAGGCGCGATGGCGCTGGAAAAGGTTGGCGATATCTCCCAGCCCATCCGGACCAATTTTGGCTACCACATCCTGCGCTACGCCAAAGACTATGAGGAAGGCGAAGCCAAACTGGAGGACGTGAAGGACGCGATTGAGAAGGAAATCTTCTCCGCCAAGCAGGACGAGAAATACCAGGAGCTGGAGACCAAGTGGCTGGTGGAAGCCGAGGTCACCCGCTATCCGGAGCGTATGAAGGACTGATTGATTCCTGATTGAATAAGCCGCAGTTTTTGCGGAAAAAACTTGCCGGAGTGGACTGATGAATTCAGCACTCCGGCAAGTTTTTAATTTGTGAATATCTAAGCAAATGAAGCCGCGGGTTCTCTCTTATACTGAACACATGAGTTAACGCACTCATGGGCTGAGGAATTTTTTGTCTCCGCTATGTCGAGTGAAGGAGGCGTAGCCTCGTCGGAACGCCTTCCGTTCCGTTTCCGGCAAGCTGTGCTTGCCGGAGGCCTACACTGCAGGGTTCCTCCTCCCCATTGGAAGCCTGCTTCCAATGGAAAGGAACCGGCTCGGAACTTAGTGCCCCGCCTTGTTTACAAGGCGGTAACGGGGTGGAGGGTACGGTGACGCCGTTGACTGAACGAGACAACGCGGAGGCGGAAAAGAACCAGCCCATGGAAGCGTTAATGAATGCGTTCAGTATTACCCATTCCCTTCAAAGAACCAGTCCTTTGGCATATAGCCGGTGTGCCCTTCGATATCCAGGAGAATATAGAGCCTGTCCTCCACTACGCCTACAATCCAGAATGGGCCTTCCAATGAAAACGCGGCGGTTGTTGCCTTAAGGTCGGCCGCGGTGAACGGCTTCTGATTGGTATAAGCGTCCTGTGGGACCTGATAGGGGTGGGCAGCCGCCACAGCATCCATGGCAGTACCAAAGGCCAGGTATTTGCTGAGCATAAAGCCTTCCAGGTGGCTGTCTGTCCCGATGCGCACCCGCGACCACTCCCCTTGCTGCTCCAAGACCCTCACCGGTGTACGGTTGTAGAACTTGCCCAGGGATGTGCTGTTTTTGTCCGGTTTGGTGCGCAGGTGCAGCCTGTCCTTAGGATTTGGGTTGTTAACAACCGCCCAGCCCTCCCGGTTAAAGTCTGCCATCAAGGCGTTCCGGTCACGGGGCAAACCGGTCACATCCATCGCAAACAGATCGCGCGTTTTGAGTGACCCAACAATGATGTTGTCAAGGCTTGACATGGTGCCGTCCAGCGTGATGCCGCAAAAGAGCGTGCGATAGGAAAACGCGTTTTCTATCCCGGATACCGTATGCCAGGTCAGTACCCAGCTGCCTTCCTCCAGCAGCTCAAAGGTCGCTTGCTCGTTCTGCTTGTCCCATGACAAGCCAATGAATCCGTCCCCAGCATGGAACAAGTCCAGGGAGGCATCCTTTGGCAAGGCCCGCGTGGTTTGCGACTGATACCCGTACTTGCCCTGTGTAATCCATTGCAGATGACGATTGCCCTCCTCGTCCTCAATCAACAGCAACAGGCCCCCTTTTTGAAGGTCGTTTCGCAGTACCTTGCCCTCCGCCTGGATGAGGCCCCGGTCAAAGGCATCCTCTGTTAAAAACGTGTTGTCAGTTCCGCTGACATCAATCAGCATACTGATGTCCTCTGTTTGAAGTCTCGCAAGCAAACGCTCTGACAAGGGGAGCGACATCGTATCCAGCTGGGACTGGGTGCCCTGATCACTGGAAAGATGCACGCGGCGGATGGTGAGCTGCTTGTCTGCAATGCGGTAATAGCCCGCTTCCGCTTCATGAAAATCATTAAACGCGCTGTAGTAGGCCAGCTTCCAGCCGGGGAACAAGGTTTTTGCCGCTTCCTCGGTGATGGCCTGCATCCGCAGCGCAGCATCCAGGGTCATAGGCAATCTTGAAAAGCTGATCATCAAGCCGTAATCATATAATAAATCAATCCGCGCGCTGCCCAGCCTGGCCCCTGTGGCGCTGTCAAAATACACCCACTGTCCATTTTGATAGACGGCAAACTGACCGCTTGATGTTTGCTGCCAGCCCTGCAGTTTAAAAGCATCCCCCTGCCAGCGGTACTGCAGCAGCTCTGTTATGCCTGTACCTTGTCTATCCTGAGCGCGCAGGATGTCAAAGCCCAGATCATCCGGATACAAAAGACCAGCCCGGCCCTGCATCCCAGGGGCTTGTCCGGCCGTATGACGCCTTAAAAAAAGCTTGTCACGGTTTTCCCAGTCCATGTTCGATACATGCGCCTCGATGCGCCAGGAGCCTTCCGTAAAGTAATAAATCCTCAAATACCAGGGTGACAGCACCAAAAAGGCATCCCCTTTGGGGGTATTCTTGATAAGAAGGCTGTCCAGAATATTCAAATCACCCGCGGATTCCAACTCCTGCCGTCGCACGTCTTCCGGCATCTCATCAAGAAAGTCTCGCGTTTGCGCATGCGCATTCACGCCTGTGAACAAAAGGAGCACACACAGGAACAACAGCATGATCTTTTTCACAGACAGACCCTCTCTTTCCATCACAACAGAGAAACAGGACGCCTCAGGGAGGCCTGTTGCCCTTCGTATCTGTTAAAATAAAACGGATGAAATCCGTGACTTCATCCATTATCATCCAAATTTGTGGTTTCTCTGATTAAATATTTTCGAAAAACGCTTCCCCGTCCGCGTGACGCAGGATGCGGGTCTCATCAAAATGCAGCGGGGTGGGCTGGGTGTCCATGTAGCGCTGGATCTCGTCCATGCGCACGGACTCCTGGAAGGTCATCATGGTGAAGGCCACGCCGTGCTTGCGCGCGCGGCCGGTGCGCCCGATGCGGTGCAGGTAGTACTCGTTCTCATTGGGCAGGTCGTAGTTGATGACGGCTTCCACATCGTCCACGTCAATGCCGCGGGCGGCCACGTCCGTCGCCACCAGGATGGGGAAACGGCCAGCCTTGTAATCATTCATGATGCGGGTGCGCTGGGACTGGCGGATGTCCCCGTGCAGGGCTTCCGCCTGGTAGCCCTGCTTGCGCAGGCGGTCGCACACGCGCTGGGTCATGAACTTGGTGTTCACAAAGATCATGATGCGGTCGTACTCGTCCGAGTCCAGCAGGTACTGAAGCGCGCCCATCTTGTTCTCCCGCGGTACCACCATGGTGTACTGCTTGATCTGCGGGCGGTTTTCTTCGGTTGCTTCCACCGTGATTTCAATGGGCGTGTGCTGGAACTTCCAGGAGATGGTCATCACGTCGCGGTTGGTGGTGGCGGAGAACATAACCAACTGCCGGGTAGGCGGCACGGACTCGATAATCTTGGTGACGTCCTTCACAAAGCCCATCTTGAGCATCTCATCCGCTTCGTCAATGACCATGGTGTGCACCTGATCCAGGCGCACATGGCCGCGGTTTTGCATGTCCAAAAGGCGCCCGGGCGTGGCCACGATAATCTGCGGCTTGCGCTTTAATTGGGTGATCTGCCGAGACATGGGCTGCCCACCGTACAGGGCCGCGATGCGGATTTGCGGGATAAAGCGCACCAGGTCCGTCAGCTCCGCCACAATCTGCATAGCCAACTCGCGCGTGGGCGCCAGCACCAGCTCCTGGATGCGGGTTTCAGTCAGGCTGATGTACTCCAGCATCGGGATGCCAAAGGCGATGGTTTTGCCGGTGCCGGTCGGCGCGATGCCGATGATGTCCCGGCCGGCCATCATGGGCGGGATGGTTTCCAGCTGGATCTGGGTGGGCTCGCTGATGCCCATGCGCTCAAGCGCTTTGAGGACGTCACGGGAGACATCCAGCGCGGTAAATTTGTTTTCTTGGGACAATGGTAACTCCTTTTGGCCTTCGGGCCCTGCTTGTGCTTAACCGCATCATTATAGGCGCGGCGCCATATACCTGTCAAATCTGGTTGGACGGTTGTTTGTGGATTTTGTCGTGTTCCATGCATGAAAACGGCCTTGTTGGGTGTTGTATCATTGAAGGAGGCATGATTCACCGTCTTGAATTGCCCTGTTCCATCCTGTACAATAAAGGCAAATACACAGGCGCTGAAAGGAAAAGACATGAAGGCATTATTGATTGGCGGCACCGGCAACATCAGCCTGCCGATTACATTAAAACTCATCCAGCAGGGCTGGGATGTCACGCTGCTCAACCGCGGCAACCGCAACAACCTGGTGCCCGGCGCCAACTACATCACCTGCGACGCGCGGGATGAGCAGGCGGTGGCCAAGGAGATCGCCGGGCTGCGCTTTGACGTGGTTGCGCAGTTTATCGCGTTTACACCAGAGGAGATTGAGAGGGATATCCGCCTGTTTACCGGCAAGACCCGTCAGTATATCTTTATCTCCTCCGCGTCCGCCTACATCAAGCCGACGCGCAACCCCGTCATCACGGACGCGACGCCGCTTTCCAACCCCTACTGGCAGTATTCCAGGGACAAGATCGCCTGTGAGAAACTGCTTTGTGACGCGCGGGATCATGAGAACTTCCCCATGACCATCGTCCGCCCCAGCCACACCTACGGTATGGGTGCCTTGCCCCTGTCCATCCATGGGCACAAGGGCAACTGGCAAATCATCAAGCGCGTGCTGGACCGCAAACCTGTCTTGATCCCCGGCGACGGCACCAGCTTGTGGACGGTGACCTGGTCGGATGATTTCGCGGATGCCTTCATCGGCTTAATGGGCAACGACCACGCCATCGGCGAGGCGGTGCACATTACCTCGGACGAGGCCCTCACCTGGAACCAGATCCACCGGCTCCTGGCGGAAGCGCTGGACCGTCCCTTCCTGCCCTGCCATGTGCCCTCGGACATCCTGGCGCAGGCGCAGGACTATGATTTCACCGGCGCCCTGCTGGGCGACAAGGCCAACTGCGCTGTGTTTGACAACAGCAAGATCAAGCGCCTGGTGCCGGGCTTTACCGCCAAAACGCGCTTTGACCAGGGGCTGAGACTGTCCCTTGACTACATCATGAACACGCCCGAAAAACAGGTGGAAGACCCGGATTTTGACCGCTTCTGCGACAAGGTGGTAGAAATTATGAGAAAGGCCGAGGAGGAGGTGGCCGCGCTGTGAAGGACTTGAAACGTTTTTGCCTGATGCTGCTGGCCGCGGCGGTGGTGTTGACGCCGCTGATGGCGCTTGCGACCACAGCGGACATCCCGGAATACGGGGTGACCGTTCACTTCCCTGCCTCCCTGGATGTGTTCACCCACAACATGGCAGCGGACAACCCGGTGCTGGCGCTGTACGATACGACTGCGGATGAGGTGCGCGGCATGCTCAGCAGCCGTGGGCTGGCCGCCAAGGCGCAGGACATTGCCGGCAAGTTTGTGATTACGCTGTCGCTGTCCAGCGCGGGCGGCCAGGATATCGGCCTGATGGACGAGGAAGCGCTGCTGGCCTTTGCCAGCCGCTACGGCGGGGAAAGCTATGAAGTGATTCCGCACCAAAGCGGCAGCTTTTTGATGATCAAAAACGAAGAAGCCCGTCAGATTACCTGCGTGTTTGAAGGTAACGGCCTGTTGTATGAACTGCGGCTTTCCGCAAGCAGCAGGCTGCGCAGCAGCATGACTTCAATTTTGAAGGACATCATCCGGCATACGGAGTTCAGCCTGGGGCAGTAAAACAAGTCGTCAAAAAACTATGTTTTTTGACGAAAAGGAACGGTGGGCATGTTTGCTTGTTCGCAAGCTCACGGCCAGCAAACATGCGCGGAAAGCATTGCTGCGCAATGCGCCCCGCCCGAGCGGCAGAGCCGCTCGAGACGATTTCAGTCAGAGGGCTATGCCCTCTGAAACTCACTATAAAGCGTTATTGACAATTAGCTGCCCCGATGTAGGGCAGCTTTTATATCACACTGGTTCTATTTGATTATACTCTTCTGAAATCACAACCCACCAAATGATCGTTCACCATGCCCACCGCCTGCATAAAGGCGTATACAATGGTGGAGCCCACAAACTTGAACCCTCTTATCTTCAGGTCCCGGCTGATTGTGTCCGATAGATCCGTCCTGGCTGGAACCTCATGGATATGCTCCCACGCGTTGATGATGGGTTGATGATGCACATAGCCCCACAGATAGTTGCTAAGGGAGCCGCACTCTTCACACAGCTTGAAATATGCCCTGGCATTCACGGACGCTGCCTGGATTTTCAGACGGTTGCGGATGATGCCTTCGTTTTGCAGGAGCTCGGCTACCTTCTCCTCGTCGTAGGCAACTATTTTTTCCGGGTCAAAATCATCAAAGGCCGCGCAGATGGCATCCATTTTCTTTAAGATGACAAGCCAACTCAGCCCCGCCTGCATGCCCTCCAGCAGCAGCATTTTGAACAGTTCCCTGTCGTCGTATACCGGAATACCCCATTTGTGGTCGTGATATTCCTGCTCAATCCGGCTTTTTGTTGCCCAGTCGCACCGCTTTGCGTTTTGCGCCATACACGCTCCCTTAAAACAATTCACCCGACAGCCGCAGTGCCAACTCGCCCTTGACATCACAGCGCAGGCTGAAGGCCTTGTCCTTTGAGACAAAGGACAGATCCACCGCGTCACCCGCCATCATTTCCTTGTGGTAGGAGGCGCGCACGCTGCGCACCGGGTGCTGGCGGATGTCCGCAGTCTCGCTTAAAAAGCAGAGGGCCCAATCAGCCGCGCGGGTGTTGTTGACATGGCCGTTGCGGTCCAGCTCCGTAAACACAGGACGCCAGACGCTCTCCCGCCTGGTGCCCTCTGTCAGCTCATCCGCGGCGCCGGGGTTGGTGAAAAACGGGGTAAGGTCCGACGTATCCGGGAAATCCGCCGCGATCTCCTTGATGTCGGTCATCTGCCGGGTGGTCACGTCCGCCAGCGCCCAGAAGCTGCTGCCGCGGATAAGCGGCTGGCCCTGTTCATCCTCCACCACGTAATAGCGCGGGTAAATGCCCCTGCGCGCGCGGCCGGGGAAGGTTCTGCCCAGGACGGACTGCCCGATGCGCGGGTAGCTGATGATCTCAAACTCGTTGCGCGTCACCACCCACACGGCGTTATGCTTCAAAGTGTTCTCAAAGCTCCAGCCCAGGATGTCGGAGTGCTCCCCCGCCAACTCCTGCATGATGACCAGCACGCGGTTCATCTTCAAATAGCCAAAGCGGTCACAATCGGACGACAAAATTTTAAATTGATTTTCCAGCAGTTTCATGGTGTCTCCCTCACAAAAGCGGGCCGCGTTGAATGCGGCCCGCGGTTTTCAGTTGATTCTTTGTTTCTCCGGCATCACTTGGCATATTCCACGCTGCGCATCTCGCGGATGACGTTCACGCGGATCTGGCCGGGGAACTCCATCTCGTTCTCGATGCGCTTGGCGATTTCCTTGGCGATGATGCGCACGCCGTCGTCGTTGACGTCATCAGGCTTGACCATGATGCGCACCTCACGGCCAGACTGGATGGCGTAGCATTTCTCCACACCGGAGAAGGAATTGGCAATCTCCTCCAATTTGGTGAGGCGCTTGATGTAGTTTTCCAGCATCTCGCGCCTGGCGCCGGGCCGGGCGGCCGAGATGGCGTCCGCCGCCTGCACCAGTACCGCGATGATGGACTGCGGCTCCACATCGTTGTGATGGGACAGGATGGCGTGGATGACCTCCGGATGTTCCTTGTATTTGCGGGCCAGCTCACCGCCCAGGGCTGTGTGGGTACCTTCCTGCTCGCGGTCAATGGCCTTACCCAGGTCATGCAAGAGGCCCGCGCGCTTGGCCAATTGGACGTCCTCACCCAGTTCAGCGGCCATCAGGCCCGCCAGGTGGGACACCTCGATGGAGTGCTTGAGCACGTTCTGGCCATAGCTGGTGCGGTATTTCATGCGGCCCAGGGTTTTGACGATTTCGGGGTGGATGCCGTGCTGGCCGGTCTCAAAGATGGCCTGCTCGCCGGCTTCCTTGATTTGCTCATCCACTTCCTTCTTGGCCTTCTCCACCATCTCCTCAATGCGGGCGGGGTGGATGCGGCCGTCGGCCAGCAGGCGCTCAATAGCGATGCGGGCTGTTTCCCTTCGCACCGGGTCAAAGGCGGAGATGATGACGGCCTCGGGCGTGTCATCAATGATGAGGTCCACGCCAGTGGCCTGCTCCAGCGCGCGGATGTTGCGGCCTTCACGGCCGATGATGCGGCCCTTCATGTCGTCATTGGGCAGGGAGATGACGGAGACGGTCGTTTCCGCCACGTGGTCGGAGGCGCAGCGCTGGATGGCCATGGCGATGATCTCCCGCGCTTTTTTGTTGCCTTCCTCCTTGGCGTTTTGTTCAATGTCCTTCACCAGGGCGGCGGCGTCGTGGTAGGCTTCCTTCTCCACCCGGGAGATGATGGCCTGGGTGGCTTCCTCAGCCGTCAGCCCCGCGATGCGTTCCAATTCCCCCGCCTGCTTGTCGCGCAGCTCTTCTGCTTCCTGCAGTCGGCGGGTGATTTCCTCGGACTTCTGGTTCATGCGCTCCTCGCGCTTTTCCAGGTTGTCCAGCTTTTTGTCCATGGTTTCCTCGCGCTGGGCGACGCGGCGTTCCGCGCGCATCTGCTCGGCGCGTCGGTCGTTGATTTCACGGTCCAACTCGCCCTTGAGGCGCAGCACCTCTTCCTTGGCTTCCAGGATGGTTTCTTTTTTCTTTTCTTCCGCTTTGCGGGTGGCGTCGTCCAAGAGTTCCTTGGCGTACTTGTCCGCGCGGCCGATCTTTTTTTCAAGCGTGTTCTTGTAATACATAAATCCGATGAACGCCCCGGCGATACACGCCGCGATCGCGATCAGGATCCAGACTAAGGTCGGCATGACTCCTCCTTTTTAGTATTCTCATACTCTCAATTAATTATGGTCTGGCAAGTAAAAAAGCCGCGGGAAAAACCCTCGGCTTTGTCGCTGAGTGATGACAAGCAGCAATCACCAGATGGACAACCCATCTGTATGCTCAAGCGGGCGCAACCCCGCGAAGACAGCCCCTGTGTATCTAAACAGCAATCCCGGCAGCACGCTGCCGGCAAAGCCGGACAGTCATATCTTAACAAACAGGGAAGTTTTTTGTCAAGATGAACAAAGTTTCCCGGCAGTTTTCGGACAAAACGGCGAAAAACTGTGTTTCGCAAGCCCTTTACCCGAACCCATGAACAGATGATACCCGGAATTCATGCAATCGCAGGTGAAAAGGGCATTCCCTGTTTTTATTTCCGGGTACGCGCGCGCCTGCGCCTGGCTGGCTGCGGCTGCTTTTTCTCAATGGGCGCTTCCCCGCGCAGGCTGAAGATCTGGTCGCGCAGTTTAGCGGCCTGCTCAAAGTCCAGGTTCTGGGCGGCGGCCAGCATCTTGTCCTCCAGCGACAGGGCCAGGGCGGTGCGCTCCTCCTCTGTCAAGCCGCGCTCGGCCGCGTCCTTGTCCGACAGCTCCGCGATGGCGATCAATTCACGCACTGCGGAGTTGATGGTCTCCGGCGTGATCCCGTGCTGCTTGTTGTAGGCTTCCTGGATGCCGCGGCGGCGGTTGGTTTCCCCAATGGCGCGCATCATGGAGTCCGTGGGCTTGTCCGCGTACATGATGACGCGGCCTTCCGTGTTGCGGGCGGCGCGGCCCACGGTTTGCACCAGACTGGTCTCCGACCGCAGAAAACCCTCCTTATCCGCGTCCAAAATGGCCACAAGCGCCACTTCCGGTAAGTCCAACCCTTCTCTTAGCAGGTTAATCCCCACCAGGGTGTCATAGGCGCCCAGGCGCAGATCGCGCAGCAGCTCCATGCGCTCCATGGTTTTAATCTCCGAATGCAGGTAGCGCACACGCATGCCCAATTCGCGCAGGTAGTCAGTCAGCCGCTCGGCCATGGCCTTGGTAAGCGTGGTGACCAGCACGCGGAAGCCCTGGTCCACCACCTGGTTGATCTCCCCCACCAGGTCATCCACCTGGCCGGTGGCGGGGCGCACGATGATTTTGGGGTCAAGCAGGCCGGTGGGCCGGATAATCTGCTCCACCGTGCGCTGGCTGTGCGCGGCCTCATAATCCCCCGGGGTGGCGGAGACGAACACCGTCTGCGGGATGCGCGCCTCAAACTCATCAAACATCAGCGGGCGGTTGTCAAAGGCGGAGGGCAGGCGGAAGCCGTAATCTACCAGTTGTGTCTTGCGGGCGCGGTCCCCGTTGTACATGCCCCGAATCTGGGGCACGGTCACATGGCTTTCGTCGATAAAACAGATAAAATCCTTTGGGAAGTAATCCAGCAGCGTGAAGGGCGGGTCGCCCGGCTGCCGGCCGTCAAAATAGCGGCTGTAGTTCTCGATGCCGGATACAAAGCCGATCTCACGCAGCATCTCGATATCATAGTGCGTGCGCTGGGCGATGCGCTGCGCTTCCAGCAGGCGGTTTTCCTGCTCGAAATAGCGGACGCGCTCCTCCAAATCGGCTTCGATCTGCGTGATGCCGCGCTTGAGCCCTTCCTCGCTGGTGGCGTAATGCGTGGCGGGGTAGAGCGCGGCGTGCGTCAGCTGGCGCAAAGCGCGGCCGGTTGTGACCGCGGTTTCTGATACGCGCTCAATCTCATCGCCAAAGAACTCCACGCGCAGGCCGTTGTCCTCCAGGTTGATGGGGATAATGTCCACCACATCCCCTCGCACACGGAACATGCCGCGGGCCAGCGCGATGTCGTTGCGCTCATACTGGATGTCCACCAGCTTGTGGGCCAGCTCCTCCGGCGTCATCTTCATGCCGGGACGCAGGGAGAGCATCTGCCCTAGGTACTCACTGGGGTCACCCATGGCGTAGATGCAGGAGACGGAAGCGACGATGATGACATCGCTGCGCTCCTTCAAAGCCGCCGTGGCGCTGTGGCGCAGTCGATCGATCTCGTCATTGATGGAGGAGTCCTTTTCGATGTAGGTGTCGCTGGAGGCGATGTAGGCCTCCGGCTGGTAGTAATCATAGTAGCTGACAAAATACTCCACCGCGCTGTCGGGGAAGAAGGCGCGGAACTCCGCGCACAGCTGCGCTGCCAGCGTTTTGTTGTGCGCGATGATGAGCGTGGGCTTTTGCACCTGCTCGATAATGGAGGCCATGGTGTAGGTCTTGCCGGAGCCGGTGACCCCCAGCAGGGTTTGCCCGGTGAGGCCCATCTTCAGCCCCTCTGAGAGCGCGGCGATGGCCTGGGGCTGATCACCCTGGGGCGCAAAAGGCGCGACCAGTTTAAATTCGTTCATTGCGTATCGTCCAAAGGAGGCATTCCCTCTTTGATGAGGCGCATCAAGGCTTCGAAGCTTTGCTGGCTGATGTCGTGCTCGATCATGCAGGCATCCTCGTAGGCGGTGTCCTCATCCACGCCTAGGCGCATGAGCACGCGGGCGATGCCCTCGTGCCGCTCCGCCATTGTGCGCGCGATGGCCATGCCGGAGTCCGTCAAGTGGATATAGTTGTTCTCATCCATGGTGATGTGGCCGGACTCGCGCAGCAGGCGCATGGCGTGGCTGACGCTGGGCTTGGTGACGCCCAGGGCGTCCGCGATATCCACCGAGCGGGCATAGCCCTTCTTGCGCTGCAACAGCAGGATGCGCTCCAGGTAGTTTTCCTGGGATTCGTTGACATTCATTTAAATCACCCAGTTGCCGTTCACTAAAATGTTCACCTGCGTGCCGTCGTGTTTGACACCGGTGATGTTCAGTTCCGGCCCGCCCACCATGAAGTCCACATGGATCAAGGACTCGTTCATGCCGGCTTGCTTCTTCTCCTCCTCGTTCATCTCGGTGCCGCGCACATGGTTCTCGGAATAGGCACGGCCCAGCGCGAAGTGGCAGGAGGCGTTCTCATCAAAGAGGGTGTTTTTAAACAGCAGGCCGGTCTGGCTGATGGGCGAATCATGCGCCACCAAGGCCACCTCGCCCAGCCGGCGCGCGCCCTCGTCCGTATCCAGCATGTCCTGCAGGATATCCTTGCCATGGGTGGCGTCAAAGTCCACCACGGCCCCATCCTTGAACACAAAACGCATGCCCTCAATGAGCCGGCCGCGGGTGGACAGTGGCATGGTGGCACTAAGCGTGCCGTTCACCTTATCGGCATGCGGCATGGAGAAAACTTCCTCTGTGGGAATGTTGGGCATGAACGCCGCGCCGCTTTTGTGTACGGACGCGCCGCCCAGCCACTGGTGGCCTTCGGGCAAATAAACCTCCAGATCCGTGCCCGGCCCTTGATAAATGAGTTTTTCAAAATTGTAGTCATTGAGCAGGTCGCTGTGGCGCTTGAGCGCTTTCGCGTGCGCGTCCCAGGCGGCGACGGGATCCTCCTGATCCACGCGGGTGACCTGGAAGATCTTCTCCCACAGGGCATTGACGGCGTCCTCTTCATCCAAATCCGGGAACACGCTCTTAGCCCAGACTGGGGAGGGAAGGGCCGCGATGGTCCATTTCACCTTGTTTTCCATCACATAGGGCATCAGGCGTTCTGTCGCCTTCGCGCTGGCCTTCAGCCAGCGGCTGATGCGCTTGGGATCAGCGGCTTTCAGCAGCTCTGGATTGGGCGCGGACAACCTGATTTGGTGATAATTGCTGTTGTATGCCGCTTCGCTGAAATCCGCGATGAAGGGCGAAAAGGTATCAAACGCCTCATCCGGCGCGTTCAGAAACCGCGCGAGGGTCATCTCATCATCCGCGAAGACGGTCTGTATCATATGGACACCCATTTTATAAGCCTGGCGGGCAATTTCCCGCGCCAGGGGCAGGCTGTGCTCGTCCAGATGCAACAGGATGCTTTCACCCGGCTGGACGTTAAGCCCCACCTTGAGGATCAGGTTGGCGTATTTTTTGAGGTTTTCTTGCAGGTTCATCATAAACTCCTATCTGCGGCATGCGCCATGTTGTCTGATGCCGCTATTATACCATGGTTTGCGTGAGATACCCGCAGTTGTGGTAGAATAAAAACACCAAGAAACGGAGGACTGCATGCAATTTTTAGGTGATAACTGGGTGTCCATCCTCGTAGGCATTGGGCTCATTTTACTGTTGGCGCTGGCCACCCGCGGCAATTTGAAGGGCCATAAAAAAAGCCCCGTGAAGGGCTGTGACAACTGCACCTGCGGCGGCGGCGCCTGCACGAATGAGGCTGCCCGGACAAACGAAGAGTAACCTTCAACCCGGACTTTTACAAGGCCTGGCACATCGCCGGCCTTTTTTACTGGATGTTTTGAAGCGCCTGCTTAAAGGCCTGGTACATAAATACCAACAGGAGGGTCATCCCCATCCCAAAGAGCATGCCCGACGCGTCCAGCCAGACATCCACAATGGCGGGGCCGCGGCCAGAGAGCATCTGGATGGACTCATCCAAAAAGCCCACCGCAAAGGACAGCAGCCACAGCTGCAGGGCATCCGTCCAGCGCCAGGCAATCTGCGAAAGCGCCATGGCTACAAAGCAGCCCAGCAGGGCATACTCTAAGAAATGGGCCAGTTTGCGAACCACCCATTCCTCCCAGTCAAGCCCGGTAAAGAAAGCCAGCAGGTCGCTCATCCAGCTGCTTTGCTCGCTGGATGTCTCCCGGGACATCATGGAGAAAATAAAAATCACCAAAATCATCAGGCCGCTTAAGGCCAGGTACAACCTCAAACGGCGCCTGCTGCCGGTTATCTCTGTGTCATGTCTAAATAATTTGCGCATCCTGATCCTCTCCGCTGATATCCGTCATAATTGCTAAGAAAATATAACAATTTTATTGCACAAAGATTGTACTTTCATTGTTCCTGTATTAATTTACCACAAAAATGCAAGGTTTTACAAGGGGTTTTTGAAGTTGCGGAAAGTTTTTTGCCAGAATTGACAAGAGCCAAATTATTGGGTATCATGTAATCGAGCCAAGGAATACCCAAAAAGTATGGCTCGGAAAGAAGGCGATTGACTGATTAACGTTGAGAACACCCTACCCTTCGTTGTCTGCTTCGCCCGTTTAGATAACAAGCAACTTTAGAAACGAACTGCACCTGAAACTTGTAATCCACCTATTTGAAACCAAAGACATCTATCAAACAGGACTAAAAGCACGAATCAGTCAGTTACTCCCCACTGGGGGAATGCGCATTGTTCCCGGGTGAAGCGACGGACCATCTGATCACAGGAACCACAAAC
Source organism: Clostridiales bacterium (assembly GCA_012837525.1). Taxonomy (GTDB): domain Bacteria; phylum Bacillota; class Clostridia; order Christensenellales; family Aristaeellaceae; genus UBA6115. Next base: position 25,477 of record DUQZ01000079.1, read on the forward strand.
CCCAAGGAAACCTAAGGAAACCCAAGAACCAGGAACCAAGGTACTACGGAAACCAGGAAACCTTAAAACCAGTTACTATGGAAACCAATTAAAACCACAACTCGGTACAACGGAAACCCGGTAACCCAAGAAACAAGTACTACGGCAACCAGTTCATCAAAGGAAGATCAGAGGACACGAAGGACCCAGAACAACTGAATATGGACCGAATTGCCCGCTGCCAAAAGGCAGCGGGTTTTATACCGCCAGGAGATGAGAATATGCTTTAAATGCTTACAAACGTGCTTGACTACATTCGGATGATCAAGTAGTTTGTTTGCATCGCATGGAAATAGACGGACGAACACATCAAGTACAGTATGAACGGAAAGAGTGGGTATGGAACATCAAGGACTGCAGGTGCTTAACTTTAAAAACAGCACGGAATTGACCGAATGGTTGGCGCAACACCACACAAATTCTCCCGGCATCTGGGTACGCATCTTCAAGGCAGGATCCGGTGAGCGGAGCGTGACCTTTCAGGAAGTTCTGGAAGCGGGACTCTGCTTTGGCTGGAGCGAAAGCCTGCGGCACCCCATGGATGAAAAGAGCTACTTGCAGAAATTTACACCACGCAAAACCAAATCGACTGCCTCACCCCGAAACCTTCGTTTGGTAGAACGCCTGGACCGTGAAGGCCGCATGACACCCGCGGGATTTGAAGCGTTAGGCATGCGCAAGCAGGATGCGGATAGCTAAAGAGGATTTAGTTCGAAATCTTAAGTCTTCTCATTGATCAATCCATCCAGAGAAATAAGAATTTAATCAATACGCATATATGCGCCGCTATTTTTGCTTGCAATTCCCCCATCATCATGCTAAACTGTTGCTTGCGCTCGGGGGATTATAGCTCAGTTGGCTAGAGCGCCACGTTGACATCGTGGAGGTCGTTGGTTCGAGCCCAATTAATCCCACCACCAAAAAGCCCTTGATTTTACTGATAAAATCGAGGGCTTCATTTTTTGATATTCTGCTGAAAATACTGCTATACCCCTACCAATACCCCTACTGGAGGAAAATGGGGCGTAATTCTTTCAACCTCTGCCATGAACTTCCAGTATTTCTTCTTTGCCTGCTTGTTCCTTAAAATACTCAAAATCCTTCTTGATACGCATCCCTGATACTTGTTTTCAAGCCAGATAGCCGTCTTGCCTCTTTTTATGCTTAAAACCCTCAAAATCCCCGCAATCCATCCACTGCTTGCAAAGCTTCGCGCATGGTGTTCAGATTTGTATGCACATACTGTTGCAGCGTAAAAGCAATTTTGGTGTGTCCAATCATTTCCGACAGGGTACGGACATCCACACCGGCTCTTACACAGTTGGTGGCAAAAGTATGCCGCAGGGCATGAATCCCTACACGCTTCACACCAGCTTTGTCCAGACAGACGCGCAAAACCCTGCCCAGGTTGGCGCGGTCTATTGCACCACCCAACTCGTTGGCAAACACAAAAGTGCTCCCTTTGGCCGGCTGATCCCCCGTCCAGGCTGGTCCAGCCTTAATGCGCTCAAGACGCTGGGCCTCCTGCTGTTTTTGCAGCAGGTCCATCATGCTGTCAGTCAAAGGGATCGTCCGCAGCCCAGCCTTTGTTTTGGGAGGTGCAGAGGAAGTCTTGTACTTGGGCTCTCCAGCTTGCCTGTCCAGGTTCACAACCCGTTGCACGGCGTTGCGGATCGTAAAGCGGTCTCCTTCAATATCCATCCAACGCAATCCACAAAGTTCAGATGCCCTTACACCTGTGCCCAAGACAAAATGCAAAGCTCGCCCTGAAGTTGTGTCGGGCAACACTCCTAACAATTTCCGCTGCTCATCGATGGTAAGAAACTGGATTTCTCGGGCTGGGGTTGAAGGCAAGGCCAGATGGAGGGAGGGATCTTTGATGATGAGGTTGTTGATGACTGCCTGCTTTAAGGAAGCCCGCAAGGGTTCCAATTGTTTTTTGATGCTTGTACTGGCTCTGCCTTTGGAAGCTTGTTGATTGACATAGTCCTGGATGTGCTCATGCCGAAGCTTCTGCAGCTTGTGCCGGCCAAGCTTCGGCTTTAAATTCTGCTGGATATTTCTGTAGTGTTCCGCAGCTGTGCTGTCCCGCCACCTTGGGCGGCCATAGACCTTGAACCAGGTATCAAGCCATTCTGCCACTGTCATATCAGCTGGCTCCACCAATTCGCCGCGCTCAAGGGCTCTCAGCGCTTCACGAAGGCGTTTGCCGACTTCTTCCTTGGTGTTTGCATAGAGACTTTTTCTTATCTGTTTTCCAG
>DUQZ01000080.1 GCA_012837525.1 Clostridiales bacterium
AGCCGGGCGAGACGATTTCAGTCAGAGAGCTATGCCCTCTGAAACTCCCTGTAAGTTGCTTTATTGACGGTCTGAGAACCCTGGAGGGTTAAGTTGCTTACCAGCTGATGTTATCCGGGTCCTGGGAGTAGCCGATCACGCCGTCCAGCGCGTTGATGGCGGCCATGTCATTTTCCGTCAGCTCAAAATCAAACACCTGGATGTTTTCCTTGATGCGTGTGGGCGTGACGGACTTGGGCAGGGGCAAAAAGCCCATTTGCAGGCTCCACCGGATGGCGATCTGGGCGGGCGTCTTGCCGTGCTTTTTGGCCAAATCGTTCAGCGCGTCCACATCAAACAGCTTGCCGGTGCCAAAGGGGCTGTAGGCCTCCAGAATCATGCCGGCCGCGCGGCTGTCCTTCACCACCTCATCCTGGGTGTCGCCCGGGCACAGGCGGATCTGGTTGACCACGGGCTTGATGCGCGCGGTTTTCAGCAGTTCGTCAATGTGCTTTTTGTGGAAATTGGAGATGCCCAGGGACCTGATCTTGCCTGCGTCCACGGCTTCCTCCATCGCGCGCCAGCTTTCGGCGTTCTGCTTTGCCCAGTCATTTTTAAAGGCGCTGGGGACAGGCCAGTGCAGCAAGAACAGATCCATATAGTCGGTGTCCAGCAGTTTCAGGCTGTGGTCGATGGCCTTCTTGGTTTCTTCATACCCACGGATCTGGTTGGTCAATTTGGAGGTGATGTAGATCTCCTCACGCGCAACACCGCTGGCCTTCACCGCGCGGCCCACGCCCTGCTCGTTACCATAGCCCTGGGCGGTGTCAATGTGGCGGTAGCCCGCCTGGATGGCTTCTTTCACGGCGTCAACAGCCCCGGGGCCTTCCTCCACCTGGAAGGTGCCAAAGCCGATGCTGGGGATCTGGATGCCATTGGATAAGGTGTAATGCTTCAATACGTTGCTCATGTTTTTCCTCCTTGATGATTTGTCGAAAAACAACATTATGGACAATATAACCATTCCGCCCGCACATTAATCACCTGGGGCTGATTGGGTAAAATAGAAGGGAATCACGGAAGGAGGATGTACCATGTATTTGTACAATGTGTTGGTCTCTATGCCCATCACGGAGGAATATAAGCACCAGCTGCGCGCGGCGGTGCCGGATGGCAGGGTGACCTTCGCCCGCTATGAGGACCTGGACGAGGCCCAGTTGGCCGCCTTTGACGCGGTGGTGGGCAACCCGGACGCCAAAACCCTTGCGAAAATGAACAACCTGAAGCTGCTGCAGCTGTTCAGCTCCGGCGTGGCCAAGGACTATATTGCCCTGGGACAAGATCGGCCGGGCTTGACCTTATGCAGCGCCAGCGGCGCCTACGGCCAGGCCATATCCGAGCACATGGCCGCTACCCTCCTGATGCTGATGAAGCGCCTGCACGAGTACCGCGACGCGATGGCGAATGCTGCCTGGGGATCCCGCGGCAGCGTGGAAACGCCCGTGGGCAAGACCGTCCTGGTGGTGGGCGCGGGCAGCATCGGCACCGCCTTTGGCGGGCTGATGCAAAAGCTGGGCAGCAAAACCATCGGCCTGCGCCGGCAAAAGGACGGGAATACCGAGGGATTTGATGAGGTGCATACCATCGACCAGCTGGATCACCTGCTGCCGCAGGCCGATGTGGTGGCCCTCTCCCTGCCCGAAACGCCGCAGACCATCGGCATCATGAGCGCCGCGCGCTTTTCATTGATGAAGCCGGGCAGCTATTTCTTAAATGTGGGCCGCGGCAGCGCGGTGGATCAGGACGCGCTGCTTGAGGCATTGGCGTCAGGCCGCCTGGCCGGCGCGGCCATTGACGTGACGGTGCCGGAGCCGCTGCCCCGTGACCATCCCCTCTGGCGGCAGCAAAACCTGCTGCTCACGCCGCATATCTCGGGCTATTACCACTTAAAGGCCACCCATGACGCGGTGGTGGGCATTGCCGCCCACAACCTGGCTGCCTGGCCAAACGGGCCTTTCATCAGCCGGGTAGATTACCAGACGGGCTACCGTCAAAAAGAGACGGGCCGATAAAACCTTTTTACAAAAAGGAGCAAACGCATGACGACAAACAAACGGATCCTGCTGTATACCGCTGTACTGACACTGCTGCTTTCGGTGACCGGGGCGGGCGCTGTGCCGCCGCGGGAGTTGGAATACGCCTATTTGAACACGCAGTCGGGCTACCTCATCGTGGGGCGCGAAGCGCACTTTGAGGTCATCCTGCCCGAGGGCGCCAGCGGCTACACCTTTGAGTTTAACACCTACTACGCCGAGGACCGCGAGACGGACAACCAGTTCATGGGCATTGACCGGGTGAAGGCGCAGCCGGAGCCCACCTATGTCTTGACGCCGCAGAACCCCGGCCAGTACTTCCTGGAAGTCATCATCATGGATGCGGACTACCGCAGCCTGACCTTGCAGAGCGAGCCCTTCTACTGCTACCCGGAGGGGTCGGAGGCCGACCCATCCACCCTGCCCGGAAAAGTGATGGAAATCGCGCAGCTGGCGGAGAACCAGGGCTTTACCACGCAATATGACAAAGCGCTTTTCCTGCACGACTGGCTCACCCACAACGCCGATTATGACGAGCCCATGACCATCCACACGCCGGAGGGCGTGCTGCTGCAGGGCAAGGGCGTGTGCGAAAGCTACGCGCTGGCCTACCAGATGTTGCTGCGCCAGGTGGGCGTCACCAGCCAGTATGTGACTGGCTATTCCCGTGGGCAATTGCACGCCTGGAACCTGGTGCACCTGGACGGGGAGTGGACCTTCATCGACCCCACCTGGAACGACCCGGTGGGCGGCGGCAACGAGGGCTATGACTACTTTGGCATGACGGATACGCAACTGGCGCGCGACCACGACTGGAGCGTGGGCAAGCATAACCCGCCCGCAGCCACCACCACACAGCACAACTACCTGCAGCGCAACGGCTGGGCGCCCTTTGACAGCCTGGAAGGCCTGCACGAGCTGCTGGCGCGGGAGATGACCGCCAAAAACCCGCAGATCAAGTACACCTACACCGGGGAGGACAGGTACCTGGATGTGCAGTATGAGATCAAAAAGTGGCTGGACAACAACGCCCACATCTATTTCGCGGAGTCCTACTCCTACGGCGGCAGCTCCTACTCCGGCACCATGGATGTCACCTATGGGGATTACGCGGACTACACCTTCTTTACGGATGATGAAAGCTTCAAAACCGCCATTGACGGCCTCTTGAAGGCCAAGACCCGGCAGATCAAGATGTATTACCAGGGCACGGACCGCTTCTTCGACTTTGGCATCACCCTGCGGCGCTTTTTGACCGACCACGCGGAGGAATACGGCATCAGCACCTATTCCTATACCTACTATCCCTTCCACGGGGTGGCGGATATCGAGTACAAATAAGCAAACGTAACCCAGAAGACACAAAGAAGGAGCCGGCGACGGCTCCTTCGATGTTTATAAAACTATTATTTTCAGTCCGCTGGCTTGATTCTCTCGCCCCACTTGCCCATGTAGTGCGCGGCGATGAAGCCCACAACCAGCACACCCAGGCAGATGGCGCCCTGGCCAAAGGAGGTGATCGCGTAGCCCTCCGGCGGGAAGAGGATGATGGCCAGCGTGCTGGAGGCCACCAGGCCGATGACGGCGTTGGAGGCAACGCCGTGCTGGCGCTCAAACAGTTTGTCCACAAAACGGGCAAACAGGAAAGCCACGATGGCGATGCCCAGCATCAGCGGGATGATGATGCCAAAGTCCAGATCCTTCACAGCCGCCATCAGCTTGGTATAAATGCCGATGAACAGGAGGATGGCGGAGGAGGACAGGCCGGGCACCACCAGGGAGAAGCCCCAGATGATGCCGGAGATGAAGGACCAGATAAGCGTGGGCTCAATATTTTGCGCGCTGTTGCCGCGGGATACGAAGAACAAAAAGGCAAAGAGCACCACAAAGCTGATGACAAGCGCCATCAGGTTGTTCTTTTTTTCTTTTTCCGTCAGCGCGATGCCGTTTTTGGGCTTTTGCGCCGCGCGGTAGAGCTCCGGAATGGTGCCCAAAATGAGGCCGACAAACAGGGCCAGGGGGATGGGTGAATCGCCGGAGAACATCCAGTCCACCAATTTGGCAAAGCCCCAGAAGCCCAGCGCCACGCCGATGATGATGGGCACAAACAGCTTCCAGTACTTTTTGAAGGTGGCAAGGGGCCGGGACAAAAAGGCCATCATGGGGCGGTAGATGCCAAAGATGACCGCCAATACGCCGCCGGACACGCCGGGCAGGATGGCGCCGCCGCCAATCAATGCGCCCTGGATGATGCGGTAAAGGAAGAGCAGCGGGTTGTTCTCCCTATGAGCGTTCTCTTGTGTCATAAATACCTCCTGAATCAAACAGGCCTATCCTACCACAAAGCCCTCTTGTTTTACCAGGCGGGCAACATTTTGATTAAAATTGTCGGCTATAATCGACAAAAAACCACCCGGTCGCGGGTGGCTTGTGAAAAATTCCTTTACATCGCCTTTTTCTGCTTGTGTCCGCAGGGAACCAGGCTCCGTACCAGCGGGATGCCCATGGCGGTCAAATCCGCCACTGCCTGGTCGTACAGGTGGGTATCAGCGTAGCGCGCCGGGTCGTGCGCGTCCAGGCCGATGATGGCTTTGGCGCCCTCCTCGGCCGCCATCTCCCAAAAGCCGGGCGTGGGGTAGCCGGGGCCGCGGCGCCAGGAATGGGGGTAAAGGCCGGCCAGGTTGTATTCCAGCGGAATATCCAGCGCCTTGGCCGCGCGGATCAACTCCAGGCTGGCTTGCTGGCAATCCTTGTCAAAGCGCGGGTAGGACAGCATAAACAGCTCCGGGTGCGCCAGCGCGCAAAAATCGCCTGTTTCAAGGCCCGCGATGGTGTGACGCACATAGCGGCGCACCAATTTGGGATCGGTCACCGCGCCAAAATAGGTCATCTCGACCGGGTCATCATAATGGCTGCCCAAGATGAGGAAATCCAGCCCCGCCTGCGCCTTTTGCTCCATCAGCCAACTGTGGTATTGCGGGTAATACTCCGCTTCCAGGCCGATGAAGAGGTCAATTTGGCCTGCGTACTGCGCCTGCAGCGCGCGGGCAGAGGCCATATAATCCGGAAACTGCGTCACATGCATGCGCATGTCCGACACCTGGCCCATGTGGTCCGGGAAGGGGCTGTGGTCGGACATGCCCAGTTGGCTGAAGCCGGCTGCGATGGCCGCCTTGACGTAGTCCTCATCGCTGCCAATGGCGTGGTTGCAGCGCGTGGTGTGGCTGTGGAAGTTGGTGCGAATGGGTGTTTCCTCCCCGGCACCTTTCTTGCTTACATCAAAAATCGTCGACATGGTTCTATTGTATCCAAACGGCGCCGTTTTACCATCCCTTCAATGGACGCAGCGGAAACCAGAAAGTACATCAAACATGTTTGTGCACATCAAAAACGCCGGTCAATGCCGGCGTTTCAGCGAATTAGTGTTTTAAGCCGTAATCCCGCGGCGCATGACCTTCTCGATCTCCTCCTTGGAGACGGCGCCTTCCAGCACCTTTTTGCCATCCACAAAGAAGGTGGGCACGTAGTAGAAGGGCTCCGGCGGCACGAAGTTGGGGGTCTTGTGGACGTCCACCATCTCCACCTCAACAGCTTTCAGCTCCGGCTTTTCCGCGCGCAGCTCTTTCATCCATTCCTTGGCATGTCCGCAAGCGGGGCAGCCTTCAAAGTGATACAGCGTAATGTTTGCCATGGTTTTCATTCCTTTTCAATCTCATTTTTAATGCAAGCGGTGCATCGCTTGCTCACTTGAATATACCCTCAAATGATCGGTTTAATGCAGGATTGCAAATTTGTATAAAAAAGAGGCCTTACGGCCCCAGTTTGCTTGCTTTTACCTTATACGCTGTGCGCAACGCGGTCGGCTTCCTCGGCGCGCTTGCCATCGCCCCAGCGGTCCATCGTGCCCACCAAATAGCCGGTGATGCGGCGAATGCGCTCAAAGGGCGCCGCGTCAAAGGTGTAGTCCAAGGCGACCTCATCGCCGTCCACCATCACGCTGATGCGCCGGGGGGCACGGCCAAACTTCTCACAGGCGCGCTTGTAGTACGCGTCCAGTTCTTCCTGGGGCAGCACCCCGTTGGTGACGATAAACTCACAGGCCATGATACTCCTCCTTGCGGCGTGATGTAAAAATAGGGCAGCGGATATCTCGCTACCCTATCCTACCACATCTTGTGGCAGATTGCACTATGAAATCTACAAGTTGTGGAAATTCTTTTGAACTGACAGTCTTACATCATTTTCTGCTCATTGATGATGAGGGAGAACCGATACCCCAGCTTCTCCGCGGCCTTGCGGCACAGGATCATCCGGGAGAGGAAGATCTCAAAATATTCGGAGATGGGGCTGGATTCCACATCGATCTCAAGCGTCAGCAGGATCTCCTTGCTGTCGGGCTTCACCGTGATGACGGAGGAAGTGACCGCGTAATTGACCCGGTCGTGGATGTCAAAGGCGATGGTGTCCTTGTTGCGCACGCGCGTGCGGCGCACATCGCTTTTGTCGGCGATGATCAGGGCGGCGGCCACATCGTTGACCGGGAAGGCGGAGGACTCGTCATGGTTGCCGATGGCGGTGGTGATGGTGGCGATCTCCTCCTCCGGCATGCCCATCTGGGACAGCAGGTGGAAGGCCATCAGCGCGCCGGAAGTCTCATGCCCCTTGCGGTTGATCATGTTGCCGATGTCGTGCAGATAGCCCGCGATGGCGGCCAGCTCGCCCTCCCGCTTTGTGTGGCCGGTTTCGTTGAGGATGGCCTGCGCGGTCACCGCCACCTTGGTCACATGGGCGAAGCTGTGCTCAGTATAGCCGATGGCCAGCAGGGATTCATCCGATTTTGTGATGTAAGCCTTCACGGCCGGGTTTTTCTTGATGTCTTTGAGTGTAATGCTCATGGTCACAATCTTTCTGTTGGATTAAAACACGGCGTGCGCGTTTCAACACATATATACCCGGCTGGATTAGTCCTCCCGTTTCAGCACCGCATCCCCGCGGAAGGAGGGGGCATGGGGGTAGCGGCTCCTTGCCTTAAAGTCAATGCTGCCCGAGAGCCCCGGGATGTAGAGGGAAAAGCGGTTCTTGCCCGAGCGCTCGCAGTAGTTGGCCTGCGCGATGCCGCCGATTTCAAGGAAATATTCGTCTATATAAAGCGCGTCCTGGCTGCCGGGCGCGGTGCGGAAGGTGAGGGCATACTGCCCGGCCTCCTTGATAAACGGCGTCAGGCTGATCTCCAGCGCGATGGTTTTGTCGCGGTGGTCATAGATCTGCGCGCCCCACTCGCACACCAGGGCTTCTTCCGGCGCGGTTTTCGTCCGGGCGGCGGGGATTTTGCCGGCGTAATAGGCCGCAAAGCTGCGCAAAACGGGCGTGCCTACGCTGTCCTTCGCGGTGAAGCGCAACCGGGTGGCGGTGACTGCTGGGAAGGCGTCAATCTTCTTGTGCCCGATGGCGATGCCCGCGCACACCTGCCGCCACTGCCCGTCCACCTCTGCCGTTACCTGGTAGGCGCGCACGCGCTCGCCCAGGCGGATGTCCTCCATCAGCACCACGTGGTCAATCTGGGTGGGCGCGCCAAGGTCCAGGTGGAATGCATTGCTACGCAATGCCCCGCCCGAGCGGCAGAGCCGCTCGATACGATTTCAGTCAGAGGGCTGTGCCCTCTGAAACTCCCCCAGATTTAGTTTGTTTAAAGTCTCAGGAGGCCAACTGGCCTCCTGAACTCTTTGGAACAGGTCCTACTTTAATATAAAGGCTTATTCATCCTTCAGGTACCGCTGAACCTCCCGCTCCGCCTGCAGCAGCGGTATGCCGGCGCATTTAGCGTAGGCGGCCAGGTCCTCATGCTCAAACTTCCGCTTTTGTACGCCGTGGCCTTCGGAGATTTTCAGCCGCAGCGGGCCGTGGGGCGTGTCAAGTTGCTCAAAACGGGATTGCAGGATGTAGCGGTCCTTGATACATACTCGCAGGCCAATGGTGCTGGTGTGATTGAGAATCAATTGGGCGAAGCGCTCTGCCTCCTCCTGTTTACACAGGCAGGTGAGCAGCTGGCCGGGGCGGCCCTTCTTCATCTGGATGGGCGCAAGCCACACGTCCAGCGCGCCTTCTTTTAGCAATTGCTCAACAGCATACGCCAGGGCTTCGGGCGTCATGTCGTCCAGGTTGCAAGAAAGCTCCGCCACCTGGGGTGCAGTATGTTCCGTCTGCCCCCAGAAGGCGCGCAGACAGTTGGCGGCGGGAAAATCTTTCTTGCCCATGCCGTAGGATGTCTTTTCAATCACCATGGTGGGCATGGGCAAAAAAGCGCGCACAAAGTGCTTCAGCAGCGCGGCGCCTGTGGGCGTGCACAATTCCCCTTCAATCTGCCCGGCACGGACGGGCAGGCCCTGCAAAATGAGGGCGGTGGCAGGCGCGGGCACGGGCAGGATGCCGTGCGCGCAGCGCACCTGGCCAAACCCGGTGGTGATGGGGGAGGCTAGGACGTCCTCCGGTGCCAGGCGCTCTATCAGCATGGCCACGCCCACAATGTCCGCCACCGCGTCCAGGGCGCCCACCTCATGGAAATGCACCTGCTCCACCAGCTTGCCGTGTACCTGCGCCTCTGCATCGGCAATCAGCCCGTACACGGCGATGGCGTCCTGCTTAACCTTGTCAGATACAGGCAGGCCCTCAATGATCTGCCGGATATTTCCCAGGGTGGCGTGGTGATGGTACGCTTGCCCGCCGTGGTCATGGTGGTGATGATGCTCGTGCTCATGATGGTGATGATGGGGGTCGGCCTCATGATGATGGCCGTGGTGATGGTGGCCATGATCGTGGGGATGGTCCAGCACATCATGGCTTTCCTCCTCCTGCCCGCCCACGGTGACGGACGCGTGCAGCCCGGTCACTCCGCACTTGACGGAGGGCGAAACCGCAAGCCGCACCCCCGGCAACCCCAGCGCGTTCACCTCGTCAATAAAAGCCTGTTGGTTCTCAAGCAGGCCCAGCAGGGCGCCCAGCATCATGTCCCCGGACGCGCCCATATGCGCTTGCAGATACAGTGTTTTCATGGTTATTTCTCCCCCAATTTGTTGATGCGGTGGGCCAGGAAGCCCGCGCCAAAGCCGTTGTCGATGTTCACTACGGAGACCCCGCTGGCGCAGGAGGTGAGCATGGACAGCAAGGCGGCCACGCCGCCAAAGCTGGCGCCATAGCCCACGCTGGTGGGCACGGCAATCACCGGGCAATCCACCAGGCCGCCGATGACGCTGGCCAAAGCGCCCTCCATGCCGGCCACGGCAATCACCACCCGCGCGCGCTGCAGTTCTTCCGCCTGCGACAGCAGCCGGTGCAGCCCCGCCACGCCCACATCATACAGGCGCACAACATGGCTGCCCAGGGTTTGGGCGGTCAGCGCGGCCTCCTCCGCCACCGGCATGTCGCTGGTGCCGCCGGTGGCGATCACAACGTGGCCGATGGGCTGCGCGATGTCCTTTGGCGCGGCGATGGCGATGCGGCTGGTTGGGTCATAGCGCGCGTCCACGCGCTCACACAAAAAGGCCGCTTTTTCCGGTGACAGCCTGGTAATCAGGATGTTGGTCGACCCGGCTTCCGCCATGCGCTCAGCGATGCCGGCCACCTGCTCCGCCGTTTTGCTCTCGCCGTAAATCACCTCTGACGCGCCCTGGCGCAGCGCGCGGTGGTGGTCAATCCTGGCGTAGCCCAAGTCCTCAATCGGCTGCAGCTGCAGCTTTTTAAAGGCCTCCTCAGGTGACAGATCGCCCTCCCGCACCTGTCGCAAAATACCCATCGCGTCCATCTTATGCCCTCCCCTGTAAGTCCAGGAATACGCCCTCAAAATCATCCCGCAGCAGGCGCAGGATCTGCTCCCGCATCTCAATCGCTCGGGCCATGTCCTTTGCCTGAAACTGCAGGCGCGCGGCCTCCCCGTACAGGCGCACGCGGATGTCTAAAAAGTCCAGTTCATGCAGGGCAGATTCCGCCCGCTCCACCTTTTGAAGCAATTCCGGCTCAATCACCCGGCCGGTGGGGATGCGCGTGGCCAGGCAGGCATAGGCCGGCTTGTCCCAGGTGCGCAGGCCGGCCTCTTTGGACAGCGCGCGGATGTCCGCCTTGGTCAGCCCGGCCTCCCGCAGGGGTGAGCGCACCTGCAGCTCCGCCAGCGCCCGCATGCCTGGGCGGTCCGAAGCGTCATCAGACGCGTTGCTGCCGTCCATCACCAGCTGGTAGCCATCCTGTTTGGCCTCCTCCATCAGGCGGCTAAACAGCGCGCGCTTGCAAAAATAGCAGCGGTTTTCGGGGTTTTCCCGTACCTGATGGTGGCAGAGGATGTCTTCTTCAATGATCTGCAGTGCTACACTAATCTGCGCGGCCAACTCCCGCGCGTCCTTGATCTCTGACTGCGGCTGGAAGGGCGTTTGTACAAAATAGGGCCGCACATCACAGCCGGCAGCCTTCCCGGCATACAGCAGGTAGACGGAGTCCACCCCGCCGGAGTAGGCCAGCGCGGCTTTTGGGTGCGCCGCAAAAAAAGCGTTCAATCGCGCCAGTTTTTCCTTCACTTCGTGTTCCCTCACGTGTCCTTGGTTGATGGGGTGCCACTGGGTTTTAGTGTAGCACGAAACGGGGGAATCGGGGGAAGAAAAGTGAAAATCACTTCGGATGGGTGCTTGAGTCGTTCGCTTTCATTCATAGACACCACCCCCCGCTCATGCTAAAATGCAGGGTACTATTTTACGGAGGATGGCTTTGGACAAACAGATGCAAGCGCGCCTGGAGGCGCTGCTGGAAACCGTGCAAAAACCCTCCCGCTACACCGGCGGTGAGGTTAACGAGATTAAAAAAGACTGGGCGGGCAAGACCACCTGCTGTTTCGCCTTCCCGGACACCTATGAGGTGGCCATGAGCCACCTGGGCATGAAAGTGCTGTATGAATCCATCAACGCGCAGGAGGATCTGCTGTGCGAGCGCGTGATGATGCCCTGGACGGACATGATAGAAGGCCTCAAAGAGCAGGGCATACCCCTGTACTCGCTGGAAAGCCGGCGCGCCCTCTCCGCCTTTGACATGGTGGGCTTCACCCTGCAGTATGAGATGAGCTATACCAACATCTTAAAGATGCTGGAGTTGGGCGGCATTGCCCTTCATAACAAGGACCGTGATGAAAACGCGCCCTTTGTGATTGCCGGCGGGCCCTGCGCCTTCAACCCGGAGCCGCTGGCGCCCTTCATTGACGCCTTTTTGCTGGGCGACGGCGAGCACGCCACCAACGAGATGCTGCGCGCCATCGGCGCCGGGCGCAAGGCTGGCAAAAACCGCGCGGCTATCCTGCGTGATTTGGCGCAAATTGAAGGCGTCTATGTGCCTGATTTGTATGAGGCCACCTATCATGAGGATGGGCGGCTTGCCGCCTTTACCCCGCTGGACAAATCCGCGCCCCTGCCCGTTAAAAAACGCATTGAGCTGGATTTGAACGAGGCGCCCTTCCCCACCAGCATCCCGGTGCCCTACACCCAGGCGGTGCATGACCGTATCGTGCTGGAGATCATGCGCGGCTGCACCCGCGGCTGCCGGTTCTGCCAGGCGGGCATGCTCTACCGCCCGGTGCGCGAGCGCAGCCCGGAGCAGTTGTTTGCCCTGGCGGAGCAGTTGGTGGCCGCCACCGGCTATGAGGAGATGAGCCTGTCCAGCCTGTCCACCGGGGATTATTCGCAGTTGCTGGAGTTGATCAAGGGCCTCAATGAGCGCTTCTGTGACCAGCGCGTCAGCCTGTCCCTGCCCAGTTTGCGCATTGACAACCAGCTGCAGGAAGCGCTGGTGGACACCGCCCAGGTTAAAAAATCTGGGCTGACCTTGGCGCCCGAGGCCGGCACCCAGCGCTTGCGGGACGTGATCAACAAGGGCGTGACGGAGGAGGACCTCTTGCGCACGGTGAGTGAGGCCTTCGCCTCCGGCTGGAACAATGTGAAGCTGTACTTCATGATTGGCCTGCCCTATGAGACGGATGAGGACCTGCTGGGCATCGCGGATTTGGCGCGCAAAGTGGTGAACTGCTACTACGCCATCCCCAAGGGCCAGCGCGCGCGTGGGCTGAAGGTGGTCGTCAGCGCGTCTACCTTTGTGCCCAAGCCCATGACGCCCTTCCAGTGGGCGGCGCAGGACACGCTGGAGGAAATCCGCCGCAAGCAAGCCCTGCTGCGCAGCGCGCTTAATATCAAGGGCGTCACCTTCAACTGGCATGACCCGGAGACCAGCTTCCTGGAGGCCTGCTTCGCGCGGGGCGACCGCCGATTGGCCAAGGTGCTCTACCGCGCCTATGAGCTGGGCTGCCTGCTGGACGGCTGGAACGAGCACTTCAAGTATGACGCCTGGATGCAGGCCTTCACCGACACAGGGCTTGACCCCGCCTTTTACGCCAACCGCGAGCGGGACAAGGACGAGCTGATGCCCTGGGATCTGGCTGACATCGGCGTCACCAAGAAGTACCTGTGGCGCGAGAACGAGCGCGCCAGGAACGCGGAGGTTACCCCCGACTGCCGCCTGGGCTGTGAGGGCTGCGGCTTGACCCGCTTTGAGGGGGTGTGCCGCGGATGAAGATGCTGGTTGTGTTTGAGAAAATGGGCGCGCACCGCTTTTTGGGCCACCTGGATTTGCAGCGCGCCATGCAGCGGGCGCTGCGGCGCAGCGGCCTGCCCGTCACCTACTCCCAGGGTTTTAACCCGCATTTGCAGCTGAGCTTCGCGGCCCCCCTGTCCGTGGGCATCCAGGGCGAGCGGGAGATCATGGAGGTGCCGCTGTCAGAGACGATCAGCGAGGCGGACTTCCTGGCAAAATTAAACGACACCCTGCCCCAAAACATGAAGGCCAAGGCGGCCGTTTTGCAGGAGGACAAGGTTGCCCCCGCCATGGCGCGCATGGCCGCCGCCACCTATGTGCTGCGGCCGGATGAGCATTTCGAGCAGCTCATGGCCGCGGTGCCGGGCTTTCTCAGCCAGGAGCGCATCCCCTTCATGAAGCGCGGCAAGGCCGGCATCCGGGAGGAGGACCTGCGCCCCCTGATTTACAATTTGATGGCAAAAGGCGACACCCTGGTGACGGTGCTGGCCACCTCCTCAAAGGGCACAGCGCGGGCGGATTTGCTGTTCACCTCTTTGTGTGAGTTTGCGGGTATAGCGCCGCCCCGGTGCCTGATTACCCGCACCGCGCTTTTAGATGAGCGCTTTGTGCCGCTGGAAGGCGCATGAAAGAATTGCTGATTCAAACAAAAGGGGACACCCCCGCCCTGGCGCTGGTGAAGGACCGGCGCCTGATGGCCTATTGGCCGCTGGAAGCGCAGCTGGAGCTGGCTGCCGGCGCTATCTACAAGGGCCGCGTGGGCCGGGTGATGAAAAACCTGAACGCCCTGTTTGTCACGCTCACAAAGGGCGTGGAGGGCTTTTTGCCCCTGTCTGAGGCGCGCGGTACGCAGCCCCGGCCGGGGGACAGCTTGCTGGTGCAGATCAAGCGGCCGCCCCAGGGCAAGAAGGCAGCCTATTTAACCCAGGACATCAGCCTGCCCGGCCGCTTTTGCATGCTGCTGCCCTATGGCAACTACGCCCACGCCTCAAAGCGCAGCGAACACCGCCAGGCGATGAAACGCCGCGCCCAGGGGCTGCGGCCAGAGGGCATGGGCCTGGTGCTGCGCAGCAAGGCAGAGCAGGCGACAGACGAGGAGATTCAGGCAGAAATCGCGCGCCTTCAGGCTGATTGGGAAGCCCTTTTGCAAAAAGAGTCCTCCGCCAGCGCGCCCATGCTCATGGCGCCCGCGCCCGGCATCCTGGAAAGAATCCTGATGGATGAAACGGCGCTGCCCGAGCGCGTCATCACGGATGATGAAAAAACAGCAGATCAGCTGCCCTTCCCCGGCCTGATTCACCCGGACCCGTTTGGGTTATATAACGTGCTGACGCAATTGCGTCAGGCCCTGCGGCGCCGGGTATACTTACCCTCAGGCGGTTTGCTGGTGCTGGACCCCACCGAGGCCGCTCTGGTGATTGACGTCAACACGGCCCAGGACAGCAAGCGCGCGGGCGATGCCTACCTGCGCACCAACCTGGAGGCCGCGGCGGAGATTGCCCGTTTGCTGCGCCTGCGGCGCGCCGGCGGCATGATTCTGATTGACTTTATCGACATGGACACCGACGCGCAGCGCCTACAGGTGCAGCAGGCCCTGGAAACGGCGCTGCGGGCGGACCCTGTCAAAACCGAGGTGCTGGGCTTTACCCGATTAGGCCTGATGGAAATGACCCGCAAAAAGACGGACGCGCCGCTGCCGGCGCAGCGGTTGCACGAGGAGGACACCACAACCAATGACGCGTGACGCGGTATTACCCATTGCCAAGGAAGAAATTTTGCGCCAGGAGCAGATCGCACGGGAGGTAAAAAACCGCCCGGATTGCCCCCGCACCTACCACATCATCACCTATGGTTGCCAGATGAACGCCCATGACTCCGAAACCCTGGGCGGCATCCTGGAGCGCATGGGCATGAGAGCGGAGGAGGAGCGCGACGCCGCCGATCTCATCCTGTTTAACACCTGCTGCATCCGCGACAACGCGGAGCGCCGTGCCATGGGCAACATCATCTTCACCAAGGAGATCAAAAAGACCAAGCCGGAGTTGCTGGTAGGCGTCTGCGGCTGCATGGCGCAGCAGGAAGGCTTTTCAGACCGGCTTCGGAAGCGCTACCCGCACGTGGATTTCAGCTTTGGCCCGGGAGAGATCTATCAGTTGCCCGAGCGCGTGTTGATGGCACTGGAAGGGCGGCGGGAGGAGGCCTTCAAAGCGGGCGAGGACAGCACCCTGTATGAAGGCTTGCCCGTATTGCGCTCCAGCCCCTTCTTTGCCTACATCAACATCATGTACGGCTGCGACAACTTCTGCTCCTACTGCATTGTGCCCTATGTCAGGGGGCGTGAGCGCTCACGCGGCATGGCGGACATCATCAAGGAAGCCGAAGCCCTGGTGAAAGACGGCGTGCAGGAGATCATGCTGCTTGGGCAAAACGTCAACTCCTACGGCAATGACACAAACGGCCCCCGCTTTCATGAGCTGCTGCGGGCGCTGGGCGAGACGGGCATTCCCCGGCTGCGCTTTATGACCAGCAACCCCAAGGACCTGTCGGATGACTTGATCGCGGAAATGGCGCGCAACCCGGCCATCTGCCCGCACCTGCATCTGCCGGCGCAGTCCGGCAGCGACAACATGCTGCGCGCCATGAACCGGCGCTACACCCGTAAAACCTACCTGGACCGCGTGCGCGCGCTGCGCGCCGCCATGCCGGACATTGGCCTGTCCACCGACCTCATCGTCGCCTTCCCGGGCGAGACGGAGGAGGACTTTATGGACACCCTCTCCCTTGTGGAGGAAGTGCGCTTTGACAGCGCGTTTACCTTTATATACAGCCCGCGCAGCGGAACAACCGCGGCCAAACTGCCCGGGCGCATCGACCCTGATACCGCCCGTGACCGCATCACGCGCCTGATTGCCGTGCAGGAGAAGATCACCGCAGAAGTTTTTGAATCCTTAATCGGCCAGGAAGCGCAGGTGCTGGCGGACGGCACCTCCAAACGCGACGAAACGCAGTTAACCGGCAAGACCGGACGCGGCATCGCCTGCAATTTTGAAGGCCAGGCCGGGCAAATCGGGCAGATTGTGCCCGTTACCATCACCGGCTTTGGCAGCAACACCCTAAAAGCCAAACAAATCATGTAAAGGAGAAACCATGGAGAACATTCTTGAAAAAGCCCGCGAACTGGGCCAGCTGATCGCCGCCTCTGAGGAGTTTCAGAAGATGAACAACCTGGAGGAGACCGCCTCAAGTAACCCTGAGGTGTCCGACCTCTACACCCAGTACGCCGACCTGCGCGACCAGATCGCCGCGGCGGAAATGGAAGAGGACGCGGATGACGAAGCGCTGGACACCATGATGGACCAGGCGCAGGAGCTGGAGGAGCGCATCAACCGCCACCCCGGCATCCTGGAATTGAACCTGGCCCGCCTGTCCTTCAACCAGATGATGGACCGCGTCAACCGCGCGCTGCAGGCCCAACTAACCGGCGAGGACGAGTTTGAGGACTTCGAAGGTGGCTGCGGCACCGCCACCGGCTGCGCCGGCTGCTCCGGCTGCGGGAGCGATGTTCGCTAATTCATAAATGCGTCAGAACCCGCGGGGAAACTCACGGGTTCTTTTTCGTGCGCCAAGCCAGGGAAAACGGCCTGTGAATGTGTTTGACACCGCAAAAACATTGTGGTAGTATCATAAATCGTCAGCAGGTAGGTTTAACAGCCTTCTGTGCTGGGCCGACGGTGATGCGCCTGTAGCTCAGTCGGATAGAGCAACGGCCTTCTAAGCCGTGGGTCAGGGGTTCGAATCCCTTCAGGCGCGCCAGTATGGTGGGTGTAGTTCAGTGGTTAGAGCGCCAGATTGTGGCTCTGGAAGTCGTGGGTTCAACTCCCATCACCCACCCCATTTTTTTACTGCGCGCCAGGCGGTGGGGTGTCGCCAAGCGGTAAGGCACCAGACTTTGACTCTGGTATTCGTAGGTTCGATCCCTGCCACCCCAGCCACGGCGTCGCGGGCTTCACTAAGCTCGCGATGCCTCTTTTCAAGAGGCATCTCTCGCAGCGTTCCGCCGCTCCGCCTTGCCGTCAAAAGCAGGGGCTTTTGACGGGTTGGGTACGGTTGGTTCGGGCAGGATTGGACATTATTTGATTCCTTTCTAAGCACGTTCCACTTAAAGCCAGGAAACCTTTAAAGGTCTCCTGGCTTTTCGTAACGCTCCCTTGCTCCTCCTCTCCTCCAAAATCTTCGATTTTGTCGGGCGGGGCAAGGTTGCGGCGGGCGAAGGTATGAGTTAGTTTGTTTCCTTAGTAAATTTTTGGATAGGGTTGAGGTACATGGGCGTCCAGTTGCGCCGCTGTCCATTGATATGGTATGATTATTCAGTACATTTCAAGCACAAAGGAGTCGGTTATGGACATGCGACGGGCGGTGACGGACCTGCTGCGGGAGGCGATTTTAACCGCCTTTCCAGACATTGGGGTGGACAGCCTGCCCGGGCCGGAGATGCTGGAGGTGCCGCCGGACAGCAAGCTGGGCGATTTTGCCTACCCTTGTTTCCGTTTGGCAAAGCCCCTGCGCATGGCGCCGCCCAAGATCGCCCAGGCGATTGCCGAGGCGGCCAACCAGCCTGAGGTGGCCACGGCGCAGCCTGTCAACGGCTATGTCAACTTCTTTTTCCACAGGGCCAATTTTGCCAAAAACACCCTGGAAACCATCGATAAGGAAGGCGCGGGCTACGGCAGCCAGCCGGACACCGGCAAGACGGTGGTGCTGGATTATTCCAGCATCAACATCGCCAAGCGCTTCCACATCGGCCATCTGTCCACCACCGTCATTGGCAACAGCTTAAAAAAGATATACAGCCACCTGGGCTGGCGCACTGTGGGTGTCAACCACCTGGGCGACTGGGGCACGCAGTTTGGCAAGATGATCGCCGCCTTTTTGCGCTGGGGCAACTGGGAGATGGTGGAGGAGGGCGGCATTGACGCGCTCACCAAGCTTTATGTGCGCTTCCATCAGGAGGCGGAAAACAACCCCGCGCTTGAGGACGAGGGCCGCGCCTGGTTTAAGAAGATTGAGGATGGGGACCCGGAAGCCCTGTCCATCTTCAACCGCTTTAAGGAATTGACGCTCAAGGACGCGCAGCGGGTGTATGACCTGCTGGGCGTTACCTTTGACTCCTACAATGGGGAGGCCTTCTACAACGACAAGATGGGCCGCGTGGTGGATGAGCTGCGCGACAAGGGCCTGCTGGTGGAAAGCGACGGCGCTTATGTGGTGGACCTTGAAGACTACAAGATGCCGCCCTGCCTGATCTTAAAATCAGACGGCGCGACCCTCTACGCCACCCGCGACTTGGCGGCCGCCCTCTGGCGCAAGGACAACTACCATTTTGACAAATGCCTGTACGTGGTGGCCTACCAGCAAAACCTGCACTTCCAGCAGGTGTTCAAGGTGCTGGAGCTCATGGGCTATGACTGGGCGCGCGAGCAGATGGAGCACGTGGCCTTTGGCATGGTCAGCTTTGAAGGCCAGGCGATGTCCACGCGGGAGGGCCGGGTGGTGCACCTAGATGACCTGCTTCACCGTGCGCAGGAGAAGGCCCTTTCCATCATGCAGGAGAAAAGCCCGGGGCTTGCGGACATGGCTCAGGCCGCGCGTGACGTGGGCGTGGGCGCGGTGGTGTTTACCACGCTGCTGAACAACCGCATCAAGGACATCGACTTCTGGTGGGACCGCGCGCTCAATTTTGACGGCGACACCGGCCCCTATGTGCAGTACACGCACACGCGCTGCTGCTCGCTGCTGCGGCGCGCGCAGGAGGCGGACCTGACCGCTTTTCCAGATTATTCTGTGCTGGCAGATGACGAAGCCCAGGCTGTGCTGCGCCTGCTGTCCCGCTTTCCGGAAGCCATCCGCGCTGCGCAAAAGGACAACGAGCCTTCCGTCATCACCCGTGCGACGCTGGAGGTGGCCAAGGCCTTCAATAAATACTATTATGAACACAGAATTCTGGACGGCGAGCCGCAGCAGGTCGCAGCCCGCGTGATGCTTACCCGCGCCGTCCGTGACATCATCCGCCTGGGGCTGTCCTTAATCGGGGTATCGGCGCCTGAGCGGATGTAAAAAAGGAGTAGATATGCGCTTTACCAAAATGCACGGCATCGGCAATGATTACATCTTTGTCAACTGCTTTGAGGAGATTGTGCAGGACCCGGAACGCATGGCGCTGGTGATGAGCCAGCAGCACTTCGGTGTGGGCGCCGACGGCCTGGTGCTGATTGAAAGCTCGGAGACCGCCGACTTTGGCATGCGCATTTTCAACGCCGATGGCACAGAGGCAGAGATGTGCGGCAACGCCGCGCGCTGCATCGGCAAATATGTGTACGAGCGCGGCATGACGCAAAAGACGGATTTAACCCTGGCCACCAAGGCGGGCATCCGCCAGCTGGCGCTTACGGTGGAGCAGGGCAAGGTCTCCCGCGTGAAGGTGGATATGGGCTCGCCTGAATTAAACCCCCGCAACATCGCGGTGGATCTGCCGGGTGAGATTGTGCTGCGCCACCGGCTGCAGATCATGGGCCAAAACTGGTACATCACCTGTGTCAGCATGGGCAACCCCCACTGCGTCATCTTCGTGAAGGACCCGGAGGCCATTGACATCGCCACCTTGGGCCCCATGTTTGAAAACCACCCGCTCTTTCCCCGGCGCACCAATGTGGAGTTTGTGCGCGTGATTCGGCGCGACGCCCTGCAGATGCGCGTGTGGGAGCGCGGCGCGGGGGAAACCCTGGCCTGCGGCACCGGTGCCGCCGCCGCCCTGGTGGCGGCCGTTTTAGGCGGGCTGTGTGACCGCACCGTGCAGATGAAATTAACCGGTGGCAACCTGGAATTGTCCTGGAACGCCGAGGACAACCACGTATACCAGTCCGGCCCCGCCGAGTATGTGTTTGACGGGGAGTGGCTGCTGTAAGCTTTCGTTTCAGCCAGGGGTCTGGCTTTCTTTTCGTGCAAAACTATGGCGTACATAACCAGGAGGGTTCATGAATCTTAACCATCATATCGCGGGGATGCCGGCAGGCTACCTGTTTGCGGAGATCGCGCGGCGCGTGAAAGAGTATGAGGCGGCACAGCCTGATTCACGCGTCATCCGCATGGGCATTGGGGATGTCACCCGCCCGCTTGCGCCCTCTGTGGCGCGCGCCTTCGCCGATGCCGCCTTGGGCATGGCCACCGTGGAAGGTTTTTATGGCTATGGGCCGGATGGCGGCTACCCCTTTTTGATTGAGCAAATCATCCAGCATGACTACGCGTCCCGCGGCGTCAGCTTGGGTATGGACGAGGTCTTTGTGTCCGACGGCGCCAAGACGGACACCGCCGCGCTGCAGGAGCTGTTTTCAGCGGATGCTACCATCGCGGTGACCGACCCGGTCTACCCCGTGTATGTGGATTCCAACGCCATGGCGGGCCGCCTGGGCAGGTTTGAAAACGGCAGCTGGGGCCGCCTGGTCACCCTGCCCTGCTCCTTTGAAAACGGCTTTGTGCCGGAATTGCCAAAGGAGCGCGTGGATGTGCTTTATTTGTGCTACCCCAACAACCCCACCGGCACCGTGCTGAGTAAAGCGCAGTTGCAGGTGATTGTGGACTGGGCGCGGGCAAATGAAACGCTCATCATCTATGACGCGGCCTACAAGGCCTTCATCACCGACCCGGACATCCCCACCACCATTTATGAGGTGCCCGGCGCGCGTGAGGTGGCGATTGAGTGCTGCTCCTTCTCCAAAACCGCGGGCTTCACCGGCGTGCGCTGCGCGTGGACTGTCATCCCCAAGGAACTCAAGGGCAGGCTGCCCGGCGGCGGGTCGGCTTCGCTTAACACCCTGTGGCGCAGGCGCTGCGGCAGCAAGTCAAACGGCGTGTCTTACCCGGTGCAAAAGGCGGCCGCGGCGATTTATACAGAAACCGGCCGGCAGGAAATCGCAAACACCATTTCCTACTACCAGGAAAACGCGCGCCTCTTGCTGGACACGCTGCAAAAAACCGGCCTGAAGCTGGCCGGCGGCGTGCACGCGCCCTATGTATGGCTCAAAACACCCGGCGGGATGAGCGGCTGGGATTTCTTTGACTACCTGCTCAAAACCGCCTCCGTGGTGGGCACACCCGGGGAAGGCTTTGGCACAAGCGGGCAGGGCTGCTTCCGCCTGACCGCGTTCTCTACCCGCGAAAACACACAGGAAGCGGCCGCGCGCGTCTTTGACGCCATCAACAAACTGTAAGGAGACACAGCATGATTCGTGCAATCGTAGGCGCCAACTGGGGCGATGAGGGCAAAGGGAAACTGACGGACGTCTTGGCGGAGCAAACCGACCTGGTGGTGCGCTTTCAGGGCGGGGCCAACGCCGGGCATACCATCATCAACGAATACGGCAAGTTTGCCCTGCACCTTCTGCCCAGCGGCATTTTCCACCCGGAGGTGTTGAACATCATCGGCCCCGGCGTGGCGCTGGACCCCACCGCCTTTTTGGGGGAGTTGAACAGCGTGCTCTCCCGCGGCATCCGGCATCCGCGCCTGTGCATCTCCGACCGCGCGCAGGTGCTGATGGACTTCCATGTGCTGCTGGACACCCTGGAGGAGGAGCGCCTGGGCAAAAACAAGTTTGGCTCCACCAAATCAGGCATCGCGCCGTTTTATTCGGACAAATTTGCCAAGGTGGGCATCCAGGTAAGCCAGCTAATGGACAAGGACCTGCTGCATGAGCGGCTGGTGAACTCCCTGGTGAAGAAAAACGTGCTGATGGCGCACCTGTACCACCACGCGCCGCTTGACGCTGACGAGCTGACTGAGAAGTATTACGCCCTGGGCCAGCAGCTGAAACCCTGGGTGCAGGACACCACCTGGATGCTGCATGACGCGGTCAAGACCGGCAAGCGCATCCTGCTGGAGGGCCAGCTGGGCGCGCTGCGCGACCCGGACCACGGCATCTATCCCTACACCACCTCCTCCTCCCCGCTGGCGGGCTACGCCGCGGTGGGCGCGGGCGTGCCGCCCTGGGCCATTACGGAGGTCATCGCCGTCACCAAGGCCTACTCCAGCAGCGTGGGCACAGGCGTTTTCCCCAGCTGCATTACGGGGGATGAGGCGGAAGAACTGCGCAAGCGCGGCGGCGACGCCGGGGAATACGGCGCCAAGACGGGCCGGCCGCGGGATGTGGGCTGGTTTGACGCGGTGGCCACCCGCCACGGCTGCCTGGTGCAAGGCGCGACGGACGTCGCCATGACCAACCTGGACGTGCTGAGCTACCTGGATGAGATCCCGGTCTGTGTCGCCTATGAACTGGACGGCGAGCGAATTGACCACTTCCCGGCCACGCCCAGCCTCAAGCGTGTGAAGCCCATTTATGAAACCTTCCCGGGCTGGAAGACGGACATCCGGGGCGAAACGCAGTATGAGAATCTGCCATCAGCCTGCCGGCAGTATGTGGAGCGCATCGAGCGCCTGATCGACACCCCCATCACCATCCT
The DNA here is from genome assembly GCA_012837525.1 of Clostridiales bacterium. GTDB lineage: Bacteria > Bacillota > Clostridia > Christensenellales > Aristaeellaceae > UBA6115. Next base: position 22,197 of record DUQZ01000080.1, read on the forward strand.
GTCCACCGGTCCCCGGCGGGAGGAGATCTGTTACCGGGCAAAGTAAGTCTGTCTTTCTTCCTTTGTGATGAATCGCGCGAGTATCCCGCGACAATCGCGTGACAATCGCGTGAAAATGCTCCCCTATCCGGCGAAAACCTTTGATTTATCGTTGGTTTGATTGATTAATTATCCTGCGAATATCCCGCGACAATCCCGTGAAAGTGAGGCTGTAATGAATCAAGCGGATGCCGCCGGACTGAAAGAACTGATAGAAGAGGCACAAGAAGACAATAAGCTGGAGTTCAAAAAAGCGTCCGGTGACCTGCCCAAAGAGTTTTGGCCGACGTATTCCGCTTTCGCAAATACAGCAGGCGGGGTGATTCTGCTGGGCGTTGAGGAAAACGACCCTAAGAATATCGTTGCCGGTGTCAAGAATCCTGCAAAAATCATTGCCGATTTATTCAACATTCTGTCCAACAAAAATAAGGTTAGCGACTGCGTTATCGGGAATGATCAGATAAAGACATATGTAATTGACGGCAAAACCGTCATCTGGATTGAGGTTCCCGAGGCATCTGACAGGATAAAACCCATCTATCTCAACGGCAGGATGGAAACAGCATATATCCGCAAAGGCTCGGGTGATTACCTGATTGATTCCGAGCAGTTGCGGTCCTTTTTACGAAACGCCAGCCCCGGGGAGGATTCGAAAATTGTGACCGATGCCAGCCTGGATGACCTGGATCCATTTTCACTGGCTTCCTATAAAGAAAAAGTCAGCATCAGATACCCCGCCAAGAAGTATAATGAGTTAAGTACTGCTGATTTCTTGCTGGAAATCGGTGCAATCAGCAAAAACAGAAAAACACAGGAATACAAGATTAAAAACGGAACACTGCTTTTTTTGGGAAAGTATACTGCTATCAGGGACTATTTCCCAAGTTATCACTTGGATTACCTCAATCGCAAGAATTTGAACAACCGCTGGGTGGACCGTGTTGCGACAGATGAACCAAACCAGCATGAAATGAATATCTACCAGTTTTATTCGATTGTATCAGAAAAATTGAGGGCACTGGTCTACGAACGGTTTAAGCTTGATTCCAAACAAGTTCGGATGCCGATGGGCGGCTTTGATGAATCGCTACGGGAGGCTCTGGTCAATTGCCTGGCGCACGCGGATTATTCACAGATGCATCCTTCCATCAAGATTGAAACTTTTGATGGTTTTTTCACCTTTCAAAACCCTGGCAAGATGCTGGTATCGTATGAAACTTATGTCAAAGGCGGAGAATCCCGCCCAAGAAATGAGCAGATCATGTCCCTGTTTCGTTACCTGGGTGTTTCTGAGCGGCAGGGCTGGGGCGGCGCGCAGATTTTTAAGTTTGCACATGAAAACAGATATCGCCAGCCAGAAATTCACAGCAATCTGGAGCATACCAAGGTGAAGATATGGCATGTAGACCTGGTAGATTCGTATCCAGACATGTTGCCAGATGAAAAAGCGGTATATCAGGTGATCGTGAAGAGTGATGTGCCTGTTTCCAGCAAAGATCTTATTTTGGCTACAGGGTTTACCGAATATCGCATCCGAAAAGCGATTGACGCGCTCAAAGCAGGCAAGCATATTTCGGTGTTGGGAAAAGCCAGGTCTACCAGATATTCTGCACTGGTTGATTTTGCTTCCGTGATTACAAAAATTCAATCCGATTTAGACGCGATGAAGGACCGGTTGCAAGGAAATTCATAAACAGAAAGAAGAACCGCCATGAGTGACATCAAACAGTTTGATAACCGGGACATCCGCTCCATCTGGGACAACGAGCAGGAAGAATGGTATTTTTCCGTCGTGGATGTGGTGGGGGCGCTGACAGACAGTCCAAACCCGAGAGATTATTGGTATCGGGTTAAAAAACGCATGTCGGATGAGGAAAAAAGTGAACTGTCGACATTTTGTCGACAGTTGAAAATGAGAGCGCCGGACGGAAAAATGCGCCTGACCGACGTCGCCGACATGCAGGGCATCTTCCGCATCATTCAATCCATCCCCTCCCCCAAGGCGGAGCCGTTTAAAATGTGGCTGGCGGAGGTGGGCAAGGAGCGCATTGATGAGATCATCGACCCGGAATTGACCATTGAGCGGGCGCTGGCCACCTATCTCAACAAGGGCTACACCCGGGAGTGGATCAACCAGCGCCTGCAGGCCATTCAGGTGCGCAAAGAGCTGACGGACACCTGGCAGGACCATGGCGTGAAGGAGGGTGTGGAATACGCCATCCTCACCAACGAAATCTCCAAAGCCTGGAGCGGGATGACCACGCGGCAGTATAAGGACTTCAAGCATCTGAAGAAAGAAAACCTGCGCGACAATATGACCACCCTGGAATTGGTCCTCAACATGCTGGCGGAGACCACCACCGAGCTGACCAGGACTGCCAGGCCTATCGGGCTGGAAGAAAACAAAGCGGTCGCCAGGGAGGGCGGCACTGTTGCCGGCAACGCGCGGCGGGACATTGAGGAGCGGACCGGGAAACCCGTCATCACCTCCAAAAACGCGCTGAACCTGTCCAAAGTCATTGGCGAATTGGCGCAGCATATCACAGATGAGGGGAAGGAATCACGTGATTAAACGACGGATGGGGGAATTCACATGACCAGAAAACGACAAATCCCCGGCGCGCTCCTCATCCTGCTGGCCGGGGCCAGCTGGAGTTTTTCCGGCGTCCTGAGCAAATGGGTGCCCTGGAGTTCCCTGAGCATCATTGGGCTGCGCTCCCTGCTGGCGGCCATTGGCTTTGGCCTCATCCGGGGCAGCTTCCGCCTGCCAAAGGGCCGGGGCAACCTGCTGGGGGCCCTGGGGGTGTCCCTCAATTCCACCGCCTTCATCATGGCCAACAAGCTGACCACCGCTGCCAACGCCGTGGTGCTGCACTATTTCATGCCCATTGTGGTGATCTTCGGCTCCTGGCTGATTTACAAGCAGCGGCCCGGGAAACTGGACATCGCTGCCAGCCTGCTGGCCACCCTGGGCATCGCCCTGTGCTTCTTCGGCGGCTTTGCGGCCGGGGGCCTTCTGGGGGACAGCCTGGCCCTGATCTCTGCCTTCTTCTTTGCCTTCATTTTCTTTGCCGCCCGGCTGCCCGGGACGGACCCGGTGGATTACTCCTATCTGGGCTGCCTGATGAACTGCCTGTGGCTGGCCTTCATCCCCTTTGACCGGGAGTTTGTGATAGCCCCGGAACCCGTCCTGGGCATCCTGCTGATGAGCGCCGCCTATTTCGGCGGCTACCTGATGTTCTCCCTGGGGATGCGGAAGAAAGTGAACCCGGTGACGGCCTCCATCATCACCAACATCGAGCCGGTTTTGAACCCCATCTGGGTCTTCCTGTTCCTGGGGGAGCAACCCGGCCTCCTGTCCATCCTGGGTGCCGTCTTGGTGATTGCCAGCGTCAGCGCCTACAGCGTCTTAAAGCACAAACAGGCGGCGTGAGGGGGATGGCGGAAGGGGAACGCCATATCTGACAAACCGGGC
>DUQZ01000081.1 GCA_012837525.1 Clostridiales bacterium
ACGCGCTCGGCCGCGGCGGCCATGGTCTGGATGGCGCCGGTGATCTGCGAGAACTGCATCAGCGGCTGCATGAAGTTGCGCACATACTGGATGAAGGCCTGCACATCGCCCACGGTGATGATGCCCAGGGCGGCCTGCGCCGCGCCCACCACCACCACCAAAAGGTAGCCCAAGTTGTTGGTGAAGTTCATGATGGGCTGCATGAGGCCGGTGAAAAACTGGCTTTTCCAGGCGCTGTCATACAGCTGGTCGTTGGATTCCTGGAAGGTTTTTAAGGTTTCGTCCTCGCGGTTAAAGGCCTGGATGACCATGTGCCCGGCGTAGGATTCCTCCACCTGTCCGGTGATGTCGCCCAACAGTTGCTGCTGCGCCTTGAAATAGCGCTGGGAGCGCTTGAAGATCATGACCGCGATCAGCATGGCCAGGGGTACGACCAGGACAACCAGCAGGGCTAAAAGCGGGCTGATGACAATCATCATAATGAGCACGCCCAGCAGGGTGGCGATGCCGGAGAGGAACTGCGAGAAGATGTTGGAGATGTTCTGGGAGACGGAATCCACATCGTTGGTGATGCGTGAGAGCACATCGCCGATGCTGGTTTTTTCGTAGTAGCCAACGGGTACGCGGTGGATCTTCTCCCCGATGCGCTGGCGCAGGCTGCGGGAAAAATCCACGGTGACGCCCGCGATGACGCGCTGCATGATGAAGGAAAAGGCGGAGCTGGCCAAGTACAGCCCCAGCAGGAAAAGGAGCACCTGCGCGATGCGCGCAAAATCGATGCCGCCCGTGCCGCGCACCTTGGCGATCAAGCCTTCAAAGATGGCGGTGGTGGCCTGGCCGGAGATCTTGGGCCCAAAGATGCCGATGGCGGCGCTTGAGATGGACGCCGCGGCGCAGATGTACAGCTTGGCGCGCCAGGGCTTCAGCACCTTGAACAGGCGCTTGACGGTGTTTTTGAAATCCTTGGGTTTTTCGACAATCCGGCCGCCGCCGTGGGGGCCGCCCTGGGGACGCTGCGGCTGGCGCCGTTCTTTTTTATGTTCACTCATGACGCCTGCCCTCCCTGCCCGGCCAGCTCATCGTCTGACAGCTGGCTCCTGGCGATTTGTTGATAGGTGGCGCAGGAGGCCATCAATTCCTTGTGCGTGCCCTGGCCAACCAACTGGCCCTGGTCCAGCACCAGGATGGTGTCTGCCTGCATGACGGTGGCGATGCGCTGGGCGACGATGAGGACGGTTGCGTCCTCAAAATCCTTCTTGAGCGCCTGGCGCACCAGCAAATCGGTGCGGTAATCCAGGGCCGAGAAGGAATCGTCAAACAGCAAAAAGCGCGGTTTCTTGGCGATGGCGCGGGCGATGGACAGGCGCTGCTTCTGCCCGCCGGACAGGTTGCTGCCGCCCTGGGCGACCTCTGACGCCCAGCCCTCCTCCTTGTCCGCGATGAAGCCGCTGGCCTGGGCCAGGTTGGCCGCGCGCTGGGCCTGCTCATCTGTGATGGCTTCATCCGCGAACTTGATGTTGGAGGCGATGGTGCCCGAGAACAGCTGCGCCACCTGCGGCACAAAGCCGATCTGCTCGCGCAAATCGTGCAGCGACAAATCGCGGATGTCGATGCCGTCCATGAAGATACGGCCCTGGGTGACATCAAAAAACCGGGGAATGAGCTGCACCAGGGTAGATTTGCCCGAGCCGGTGGCTCCGATGACGGCGGCGGTCTGCCCGGGGAGGATGTCAAAGGTGAGGTCAGACAGCACGTCCTCCTGCGAATCCGGATAGCGGAAGGAGACGTTTTCAAAGCGCAGGCTGCCCGCGTTCCCCGTGGGCAGGGTTTTGGGCTGGTTTGCTTGCTTGATGTCGCTTTCTGTCTCCAGCACCTCAAAGATACGCTGGGCGGCGACCTCCGCCCTGGGCATCATCACCGCGCCCAGCATGGCCAGGGTCATGAAGGAGAAGGCAATCTGGAAGGTGTAGCTCATAAAGGCGATCATATCGCCCACCTGCAGGTTGCCCAGGTCAATGCCCTTGGCGCCAAACCAGAGGATGGCCAGGGAGACGCCGTTTAAAATGAGCATCATGATGGGCATCACATAGCTAAAGGCGTAATTGATGGACCGGTTGACAGCGGTGAGGTCATCATTGGCCTTGCCGTAGCGCTTGATCTCATGCTCGTCCATGGAGAAGGCGCGCACTACCTGCACGCCGGTGAGGTTTTCGCGGGCGACCAGATTCATCCTGTCCACCAGTTTCTGGTTCAATTTGAACTTGGGCGTGACCGTCAGCGCCACCGCGATGACCAGCATGACCATTAAAACGACGGTGACCACCACAATCCAGCCAAGACCGGTGCGCACCTGGGTGACGCGCCTGATGCCGCCGATGGCCATGATGGGCGCGTAGAGCAGCATGCGCATCATCATGACGGACACCTGTTGAATCTGGTTGATGTCGTTGGTGGAGCGGGTGATGAGGGAGGCGGTGGAAAAATGGTCCACCTCAGCCTTGGAAAAGAAGAGCACCTTTTTAAACACGCGCCCGCGCAGCCCGCGCCCGATGCGCGCGCTGGCCCGGCTGGACAAAAAGCTGGTGGCCAGGGCAGCGGTACCCGACAGCAGGGTCAGGCCCAGCATGATGGCGCCCTTGGTCCACAGGAAACTGTTGCGGACCTTGCCAATATCGATGCCCTGGGCAATGTATTCCGCGCGCACAAACTGGGCCGCTGCCTGGCTGATAAACTGCGCGCCTGCCTCGCCGGTGAGCGGCATGGGCAGGTTTTGGTCCAGCTGCTGTAGCAGCACCTCGCGCGTGATCATGCCGCTGCGCAGGCCGGCCAAGGCCACCTGCCCGCCCTCTAAGCTACGCATGCCCAGCAGGACGGCCATGGGCAATTCCAGGGCTTGAATGGCCTGCTCGCGCTCCTCCTGTGTCAGGTTTTTGTTCCTGATGTACAGGTCGCCCGTTTGTGTGTAGGCGGCCAGGACCGCCTGCTTCTCCCCCTCGTCCATCAGCAGCATCAAGTCATCCATGCTGGCTTTTTGCAATTGATCCGCCAGGGCGTCCTCAATGCCGTCCTGCTGGATGCCCACATTGACCAGGGTGGAGGTGTAGGCGGGCAGGCTCAATTCCGCGGTGACCTGAAGGAGCAGCAGCAAAAAGATGACAATGAGCGCCTGCCACTCGGGCTTTAAAAATTTGAATGTTTTCAATCGATTCCTTTCATATCCGCGCCACCGCGCGGAATGCAAGCGGGTTATTCTTCTTCTTCCTGGGTGATGGGCTCCAGTTCTACCGGCTTTTTCAGCGTTAATCTCACAGACTCAATCCGCGTGGTTTTGGCGCGCAGTACGCGCAGGGTGAACTGCTCGGTCTCCACCTCGGGCTCTTCGCCCGGTTTGGGCAAATAGCCCAGCTGCTCAATCATGTACCCGGCGATGGTGTCCGCGTCCTCGGACGTGATGTCCAGGTCAAAGGCCTTGTTGACATCCGTCAGCGGCAGGCTGCCGTCCAGGATGGCTTCCGTCGGGCTGATGAGGGTGAGCTCCTCCTCCTCCTCGTTGTCGTACTCGTCCTGGATGTCGCCCACGATTTCCTCAATCAAATCCTCCATGGTGACGATGCCGCACACGCCGCCAAACTCGTCCACCAACACGGCCAGATGCTGCTTGGATTTCTGGAACTGCACCAGCAGCTCATCCGTGTACATGGTGTCGGGGATGAAGAGGGCCGGGCGGGCGATGTCGCGGAAGGTGAGCTGGCCGTCGGTCAAGGCCTTGAGGTTGATGAGCACGTCCTTCATGTGCACGATGCCCAGGATGTTGTCCCTGTCCTCCTCATAAATGGGGATGCGCGAGCGCATCTTCCCCAGCAGGAAGGCCATGTTTTTGTCAAACGGCTCATCCGCGTCCAGCATGTCGGTGTCCACGCGCGGCACCATGATCTCCCGCACCAGGCGGGTATCCAGGGAGAGGACGCCGCGCATCATGTTGAACTCATCCGTGTCAATGGCGCCGTCGGTGCGGCTGGAGCTGAGCAGGCGGCTCATCTCCTGGCGGGTCAGCTTCTCCTCTTTCTTGGTGAAATCAATGGGCGTCAGCTTCTTCAGCAGACTGACGGACACTGTCAGTAGCCACACAAAGGGCTTGAAGACAGTGCGCAAAAACAGGATGACGCCGGCGGATACACGGGCGTACTGCTCCGGCACCTGCAGCGCCAGCTGCTTGGGGTACAACTCGCCCAACACCAGGGTGACATAGGAGATGATCAACGTGATGATGAGGCTGGCCACAGTTTCCGCCGCGGGGAAGTTGCCCAACACGGGCATCAGCCGGTCCACAAAGGCGCGGGCGGCAGAGGCCGAATTGAAAAAACCCGCGAAGGTGATGCCAACCTGAATTGCGGATAAGAAGGCATCCGGTGTCGCGAGCAGACGTTGCACCTTGATCGCGCGCTTGTCGCCCCCATCCGCCATGTCCTTGATTTTGCTGGGGTTGAGGGAGACGAAGGCCATCTCGGCGCCGGCCAAAAAGGCGTTGATGATGGTCAGTACAAAAATGAGAACAATAGAACTGAATATAGGCGATCCAGGTTCATCCATACCCATGCGGGACGTCACACTCCTTCATTGTAGTGCGCTGATTATACAGGGATTTTATGGGAATGGCAAATGCCGGAGCGGGCGGGGGCAAGCGGGTACAGGCGTGCGCAATCGATTGACACCCCGCAGTTGATATTGTAAGATTATGCACAGCAAGGCGCGTGCGCGCCCCAAGCGGAACAACCACAAACTGCCCCTGAATTTGGCCATGTTCATGAACCCGCGCGGCGATTCATGACCTCAACAACGGAATATAAGGCGAGGACGCCTTGTAAAATAAAAGGAGTGTACCTATGAAGAAACTGTTATCCCTGTTACTGGTCACTGTTCTCCTGCTCAGCGCCGGCTCTGCCCTGGCCGCGAGCAAGGTGGGCGTTGTGATGCCCACCAACTCCCTGCAGCGCTGGAACCAGGACGGCGCCAACATGAAAGAGCAGCTGGAGAAGGCCGGCTATGAGGTTGACCTCCAGTATGCCAACAACGACGTGGCCACCCAGGTCTCCCAGATCGAAAACATGATCCTGGGCGGCGCGGAAGTGCTGGTCGTGGCTTCCATCGACGGCTCTGCTTTGGGCACAGTGCTTGCGCAGGCCGCGGAAAACAACATCAAGATCATCGCCTATGACCGCCTGCTGACTGACACGCCCCATGTGGATTACTACGCCACCTTTGACAACTACAAGGTGGGCACCATCCAGGGCCTGTTCATCGAAGAGAAGCTGGACCTGAAAAACGCCGAAGGCCCGTTTAACTTCGAGTTGTTCGCCGGCTCCCCGGACGACAACAACGCCCGTTATTTCCACGGCGGCGCGTGGGATATCTTGAAGCCCTACTACGAATCCGGCAAGATCGTGGTCAAATCCGGCCAGACCGAGTTTGAGAAGATCGCCATTTTGGGCTGGGAAACCAAGGACGCGCAGGCCCGTATGGACAACCTGCTCACCGGCTATGCCGATGGCACCAAGCTGGACGCCGTCCTCTCCCCCAACGACTCCCTGGCGCTGGGCATCACCAACTCCCTGATCGCCGCTGGCTACACGCTGGATGATTTCCCGCTGGTCACCGGCCAGGACTGCGACGTTGCCAACACCCAGAACATCATCAAAGGCTACCAGGCGATGAGCGTGTTCAAGGACACCCGTACCCTGGCTGCCCAGGTGGTCACGATGGTGGACGCCATTTTGAAGGGTGAGGAAGTGCCCGTGAACGACACCGAAACCTATGACAACGGCGTGAAGGTTGTTCCCTCCTTCCTATGCGACCCTGTGTTTGCCGACATCAACAACTACAAAGAGCTGCTGATTGACTCCGGCTACTACACCGAGGACCAGCTGAAGGTCGACTGATTCACTGATTCCAACCGGGAAGGCGGCGTTTTGCGCCGCCTTCCCCAAATGTTTGATAAAGGGGGATCGCGATGGCCGGCGTCCTGCTGGAAATGCGCAACATCACCAAGACCTTCCCGGGCGTGAAAGCGCTGAGCAACGTCAACCTGACGGTGCAGGAGGGGGAAATCCACGCCATTGTGGGCGAGAACGGAGCGGGCAAGTCCACGCTGATGAACGTGCTCTCGGGCGTGTATCCTTATGGCTCCTACGAGGGCGACATCATCTATGACGAAAAGGAATGCCGCTTTGGGAGCATCCGGGACTCAGAGCATTTGGGCATCGTCATCATCCACCAGGAGCTGGCGCTGGTGCCCTATTTGTCCATCGGTGAGAACATGTTCCTGGGCAACGAGCAAACAGGCTTTGGCGGCATCAACTGGGATTTGACCTACCAAAACGCGGAAAAGCACATGCGGGAGGTGGGTTTGCACGAAAACCCGCGCACCCTGATTAAGGACATCGGCGTGGGCAAGCAGCAGTTGGTGGAGATTGCCAAGGCGCTGGCCAAGAACGTCCGGCTGCTGATTTTGGATGAGCCCACCAGCTCCCTGAATGATGAGGACAGCTTAAACCTGCTGAACCTGCTGAAGAAGTTTCGGGAGGAGCGGGGCATCACCTGCATCATAATCTCCCACAAATTAAATGAGATCGCCTATGTGGCGGACAAGATTACCGTCATCCGCGACGGCGCCACCATTGAGACGCTGGACAACCGCGCTGAAGCCATCAGCGAGCCGCGCATCATCCGCGGCATGGTCGGCCGGGAGATGGTGGACCGCTTCCCCAAGCGCCAGCCGCAAATTGGCGAAAAATTATTGGAGATAGAGGACTGGACGGTGTACCACCCCCTCTTTACAGAGCGCAAGGTGGTGGACAACGTATCCCTCAACGTGCGCCGGGGCGAGGTGGTGGGCATCGCGGGGCTGATTGGCGCGGGCCGGACCGAGCTGTGCCAGAGCGTGTTTGGCAAGGTCTACGGCGCCAAGATATCCGGCACCGTCAAAAAGGACGGCCAGGTACTTGACTTGAACAGCGCGGCGGACGCGATCGCGCACGGCTTTGCCTACATCACCGAGGACAGGAAGGGCGACGGGCTGGTGCTGGCGGAATCCATCAAGCACAACATCACGCTCTCCAGGCTGAACCTGGTTTCAAACCACGGTGTGATTGACAAGGACATGGAGCAGCACGCGGCGGAGGATTACCGGCAGCAGCTCAACATCCGCACGCCCGATGTGGAGCAGCAGGTGGGCAACCTGTCCGGCGGCAACCAGCAAAAGGTGCTGCTGGGCAAGTGGATGTTCTCAAAGCCGGACATCATGATGCTGGATGAGCCTACCCGCGGCATCGACGTGGGTGCCAAATATGAGATTTACAGCATCATCAACGACCTGGTGTCAGAAGGCAAGGCCGTCCTCATGATTTCCTCCGAACTGCCCGAGCTTTTGGGCATGTGTGACCGCATCTACATCATGGTGGAGGGCAAAATCGTGGGCGAGATGGACCGCGCAGAGGTGACACAGGAGATCATCATGGACACCATTATGCAGGCGAGCAAGGGGGCGCAAACAGCATGAGCAGAATTAAATCGGCATTGTCAAAAAACCTGAAACAGTTCGTGATGCTCATCACGCTGGTGGTCATCATTATTTTCTTCCAGGTGCTCACCCGTGGCATCCTGCTAAGGCCGATGAACGTGTTCAACCTGATCAACCAGAACGCCTACGTGGTGCTTTTGGCAGTGGGCATGCTGGTGTGTATTTTGACCGGCGGCAACATTGACCTGTCCGTTGGCTCGGTGGTTGCCTTTGTGAGCGCCTGCGCCGGCACCTTTATGATTACCTGGAAGTGGGACCCTTATCTGTCGGTCTTCCTGTGCCTGCTCATCGGCATATTGATCGGCATCTGGCACGGCTTCTGGATTGCCTATGTGCGCATCCCTAGCTTTATTGTGACGCTCTCGGGCCAGCTGGTCTTCCGTGGGCTGACCTTGATTGTGCTGCAGGGCCTGACCATCGCGCCCTTCCCGGCCAGGTTCACGCAGCTCACCACCGGCGCCATCGGAAACTTCCTGGGCGGGCTTTTCCCCAATGTGCCGCTGCGCAACGTAACCAGCCTGATCATCGGCCTTGTCATTGCCCTGGTGGTGGTTGTGATGGAAGTGAAGCGCCGCCAGGATCGCAAGCGCAAGGGCTATAGCTTCGACAGCCTGGTGACCACCCTGGTGCGCGCCGGCGTCATCAGCGCGGCCATCATCTATTTCTTCTACATCCTGGCCAACCACACCGGCGCGCCGGTGGTGCTAATCACCGTGGGCATCGTGCTGATCATGTACTCCTACTTAACCAGCAAAACGGTGCTGGGGCGGCATTTGTACGCGGTGGGCGGCAACGAGAAGGCTGCGCGGCTGTCGGGCGTGAAGACGGACAAAATCAAGTTTTTGGCCTATGTCAACATGAGTTTCCTGGCCGCCGTGGCGGGCCTGGTGTTCGCGGCGCGGCTCAACTCCTCCTCCCCCCAGGCGGGCCTTGGGTTTGAATTGGACGCCATCGGCGCCTGCTTTATCGGCGGCGCGTCGGCCTACGGCGGCATCGGCACTGTGGGCGGCACCTTGATTGGCGCGCTGATCATGGGCGTACTCAACAACGGCATGTCCATCATGGGCGTGTCCATAGACGTGCAGCAGGTGGTCAAGGGCCTGGTGCTCTTAATCGCGGTTGCCTTTGACGTCATCAGCAAGCAGAAGATTAACCTGGGCTTTTTGGGAAGGATGTTTACCTTCAGAAAAACGGCGTAGGCCAACCCCGCTTTTTCAGACTGCTCCGGAAGGGGCAGTTTTTTTATTGCATTCTGGCAATCCGGTCTGAATGCGGGTATACTATCCATGGAAAAAACAAATGAAAGACAAGAGGAGACAGTATGACAAAGTTTCAAGACATGATCTATGAGCGCCCGGATTTTGACAAAGAGATTGAAAGCATGCGGCAGCTGCTGGACCAGCTGCAAAACGCACAGGACGAACAGACCTTTTTTGACACGCTGATTGCGGTGGACAAGCAGGGCCGCAAGCTGTCCACCCAGGGCACCCTGGCGCAGATTCGCCACTCCATCGACACCCGGGATGAGTTCTACATCGCAGAGGATGAGGCGTGGAACGAAAACGGCCCCCGCTTTCAGGAGCTATCCAACCTGGGCGCGCGCATCATCCTGAATTCCCCCTACCGCGAGGCGGTGGCCAGGAAGTACGGCAAGCACCTGCTGGAGAAGTTTGAGCTGCAGCTCAAAACCTTCAAGCCCGAGATCCTGGAGGATTTGATTGCCGAGAACAAGCTGGTGTCCGATTACGACCGGCTGATTGCCTCCGCCCAGATTGAATTTGACGGCAAGACCTTGAACCTGTCCCAGATGGGCCCCTACAACGAGTCCACCGACCGCGCGGTACGCAAGGCCGCCAACCAGGCGGTCTGGGGCTGGTTTGCCAAGCATCAGGAGCAGCTGGACACCATCTATGACAAGCTGGTTGCCCTGCGCCACGGCATCGGCAAAAAACTGGGCTATGACAACTTCATCCCCGTCGCCTACGCGCGCATGGGCCGCACCGACTGGACGCCCGAGGACGCGAAGAGCTACCGCAAACAGATTGTGGACAGCGTCGTGCCGCTGACGCAAAAACTGTATAAAGAGCAGGCGCAGCGCATCGGCCTGCCCTTTGAGGAGATGAAAAACTACGATTTCGCACTGGACTTCCTCACCGGCAACCCCAAGCCCGTGGGCGGGGAGGAGGTGCTGGTGAAGCACGCCAGCCAGATGTACCATGAGCTGTCCCCCCAGACGGATGAGTTTTTCCAGGTGATGGTGGGCCAGCAGCTGATGGACCTCACCACCAAGCCGGGCAAGTCTGCCGGCGGCTACATGACCTTCCTGCCCGATTACAAGGTGCCCTTTATCTTCAGCAACTTCAACGGCACCTCCGGCGATGTGGACGTGTTGACGCATGAGGCCGGCCACGCCTTCCAGGGCTATTTGCAGCGGGATGTGGAACTGACAGACATCGCCGATTACACCTCCGAGGTGGCGGAGATCCACAGCATGAGCATGGAGTTCTTCACCCATCCCTGGATGGAGGGCTTCTTTGGCCCGGATACCGAGAAATACTACTACCAGCACGTGACCAGCGCCCTGAAGTTCCTGCCCTATGGCGCAAGCGTGGATGAGTTCCAGGAGTGGGTGTACGAGCACCCCGAGGCCACGCCGCAGGAGCGCCGAGCGCAATACCGCGAGATTGAGAAGAAATACCTGCCGCACATCAACTATGACGGCCTGGATTACCTGGAGCAGGGCGGCCGCTGGCAGCGGCAGGGGCATATCTTCTTCGCGCCCTTCTACTACCTGGATTACACCCTGGCGCAGGTGGTGGCGCTGCAGTACTTCACCTGGACCAAGAAGGACAAGGACGCGGCCTGGGATTCCTACCTCACCCTGTGCCTGCAGTCCGGCCGGGTGCCCTTTAAGGAGCTGGTGCCGGCCGCGGGCTTGGAAAGCCCCTTTGAGGACGGTGCCATCGCGCAGATCACCCCGCAGCTGGAAGCCTACCTGGACGGGCTGGACAAGAGCAAAATTAAGTAAACAGACATTTGATTCATACAAAGGGGACCGCGCGGTCCCTTTTGTGTATCAAAATTCAAAAAGCGGTCTGTATACTCCATTTTGAGCCCTGTTTATGGTATAATTACACCGTTAAACGCAATACCGCCCGCAAACGGGGCTCGAATGACCATCAGGAGGACAATTGGTATGAACATCCAGAACAAAACCATCAATACATTGCGCATCCTCTCCGCGGAGATGGTGCAAAAGGCCAACAGCGGCCACCCGGGCGCGCCCATGGGCATGGCGCCCATGGCCTACGCGGCCTGGCTAAAAACCATGCGGCATGACCCGAAGGACCCCGCCTGGCACAACCGGGACCGCTTTGTACTCAGCAACGGGCATGCCAGCGCCCTCATCTACTCCTTGCTGCACGTGGCGGGCTATGACCTGGGTATGGAGGAGATCAAGCGCTTCCGCCAGTGGCAGTCAAAGACCCCGGGCCACCCTGAGCACGGGCTGACCCCTGGCGTGGAAACCACCACCGGGCCCTTGGGCCAGGGCTTTGCCAACGCGGTGGGCCTGGCCATTGCCGAGACCATGCTGGCCGCCCGCTTCAATCAGGAGGGCTTCCCGCTGGTGGATCACAAAACCTATGTGTTCGCGGGCGATGGCTGCATGATGGAGGGCATCAGCAGTGAAGCGGCCTCCTTAGCCGGCACCCTGCGCTTGAACAAGCTGCGCGTGCTGTATGACGATAACGAGATCAGCATCGAGGGCGATACTGACCTGGCCTTCCGCGAGGATGTGGGCGCGCGCTTTTTAGCGTATGGCTGGGAGGTCGTGCGCGTTCAGGATGGCAACGACGCGGACCAAGTGCTGGCCGCGCTTGAAGAGACCAAGGACGCGGACAAGCCCGTCCTGATCATCTGCCCCACCTTCATCGGCTATGGCAGCGAAGCCAAGCAGGGCAAGGCCAGCGCCCACGGCGAGCCTTTGGGTGAGGACAACCTGGCCCAGGCCAAGGCCGCGCTGGGCATGACGGGCGAGGCCTTCCAGGTGGATGAGGATGTGTATCAGCACGTATCCGACTGCCTGGCCCACGGCGTCAAAGCCCACAAGGATTGGCTGGCGATGTTTGAAGAATACCGCAGGCAGTTCCCTGAATTGGCGGCGGAGTGGGATACCTGGCACAGCGAAGTGACCATGGAGCGCCTGCTTTTGGACGCGGACTTGCTGCCCCATCAGGAAAAGGCGGAGGCCACCCGCAGCAGCTCCGGCAATATGCTGAACAAACTGGCGAAACTGGTGCCCAACCTGGTGGGCGGATCGGCCGACCTGGCCCCCTCCAACAAGAGTTACATTGAGGGCGCTGGCGATTATTCCGCCGAGAACCGCCTGGGCCGCAACCTGCGCTTTGGCGTGCGCGAGCACGCGATGGCCGCCATCTGCAATGGGATGGCACTGCACGGCGGGTTGAAGGTATACTGCGCCACCTTCTTTGTGTTTACTGACTACATGAAGGCGGCCATGCGCCTGTCGGCCATCATGCAGACGGATGTGATCTATGTGCTGACCCATGACTCCATCGGCGTGGGCGAGGACGGCGCTACCCACCAGCCCATTGAGCACCTGGCCGCCCTGCGCGCCACGCCCGATTTGCGGGTGGTGCGCCCTTGTGACGCCAACGAGACAGCCGACGCCTGGCTGCTGGCCCTTACCACAACCGGCCCCACAGCCCTGGTTTTGACCCGGCAGAACCTGGCCCAGTTTACGGAGACCCGCGGCCAGCTGCCCCAGGGCGGCTATGTCCTCTCCCCCGCCGGCATCGCGGACCCGGACCTCATCCTGATGGGCTCCGGCAGCGAGATGGGTTTGCTGAAAGACGCGCAGGCTGCGCTTCATGACAAGGGCATTGAGGCCGCTGTCGTCTCCATGCCGTCGATGGAACTGTTCTTAAAACAGCCCCAGTCCTACCGCGACCGCGTGCTGCCGCCCAGTTTACGCAGGCGGCTGGCGGTGGAAGCCGGCGCCACCCAGCCCTGGTACCGCTTCACCGGCCTGGACGGCAAGGTGCTGGGCATTGACCGCTTTGGCGTCTCCGCGCCCGCCGGTACCATCTTCAAGGAGTACGGTTTCACGGTGGAAAACGTGGTGGAGATGGCCGAGAGCCTGATGAAAAACTAAGACAAACCAAGGAAACAC
>DUQZ01000082.1 GCA_012837525.1 Clostridiales bacterium
CAGCGCGCGCCAGCTGGCGGAGGAGCTGGACGGCAAGGCCCGACTGATGCGGCTGGAGGATGGAGAGTAATCCCCATAAATCAAAAGAAGTTGCCCGTACAAATCAGACAACTTCTTTTTTGATGCGCTTTTGTTTTATTGCTTGGGCGGTTTGATCGTGACGATCCAGTCCTCCTTCAGCCAGGTGTTATGGGGCTCTTCGCGCAGCCATTGGCCTTCCCGGGTAATCACCCAATTGTTGATGCGCATCAAGATGGTGTACTCCGGCATGGTCTTGACCATGGGGATTTCAAAATAGTAGTGCAGGCTGCCGTCATGGTCAAAGGCGTAGCTGTAGCCGATTTCCCAGCCCTGCTGCAGCACGCCGTCAATGAGGATGCCGTGGGGCACGGCCTTGGCCAACACAATTTTGGCGTCCTTCTCCTTTGCCAGATCCAGGTAGCTGGGCGCGCTCTCCGGCGCCTTCTCGCCCATGAAGATGTGGTAACCTGCCGGGTCAGTAATCCTGAAATCCTCCGGTATCAGCACCAGGTTGGCGCCGTTTGCCGGTGTTATTTTGACGGTGCCGTACAGCATGTTGCTGTCCGTTATAAACTCGTTTTGCCCGGTATCGCCCACGTGGATGGTTTCCAGCCACTCGTACTGCACCTCGCCCAATATCCGCGTCTCATGCATGGGCATCAGGGTGCCTGACTGCAGGGTCTCTGCCTTTTTCTGGCCGTAAAGCTGTTGGAACCAGGCTGTGGTGGCGGGCAGGCTGGCGGCGATGGCGGTGCCCAGCAGGGCAACCGCCGCAAAACTGATGATCAGCACGCGGTTTCGCTTCATCTTGGGTTTCTCCTGCGCTTTTGCCATCACCTGCTGGATGTGACGGTCCGTCACCTTCAAACCGGACAGGCGGCGGTCCATCGCGGTCTTTAATTGCTGTTCAGGTTTCATCATGCCACCCCTCCAGTTCTTGTTTGAGGATGTCCTGCGCCTTGTTCAGCCGGCGGTAGACGGTGGGCAGGGAGATGCCCAGCGCCTTTGCTGCCTCTTCCTTTTCAAGGCCGGTGTAGTACACCAGCAGCACCACCTCCCGCAGCTTGCGGGGTAGTGCCATGACGCTTTTTATCAGGGTATCGTCCGTTTCAATCGCGGGCGTGCTGGGCTCGGGCAGGCTGTCCAGGGACAAGGCAAGGTTCACATGGCGGTGCCAGGCGCTTTTGTGCAGGTCCTTACACACGTTGATGGCGATGCGCGACAGCCAGGTGAGGGGATCGGCGTCACCGCGGAACGTGTGATAGCCCCGCCAGGCTTTTAAGAAGGTTTCCTGCAGCGCGTCCTCGGCCAGGTGCAGGTCATGCAGGTACACAAAACACAGCCTGAGGATGCGATCCCCATGCGTTCTCATCAACTCACCCACCACCTGATCGGGTGGGCGCTCATCCGGAACCCTGCGCGCCAAGCCTTCACCTCCTGATGATTAGACGACAGAAGGGCTTGCTTTTTATCATTTTACATCCAAAACCCAAAATAAAAAACAAAGCCATCCGGCAATTGCCAGACGGCTTGAAAAGTATCAGTAGCAGGATTCAGCGAATCGCCCGCACCTCCATGTAAAAGCGCTTTTCGTTGGCCTCGCCCATGGAGAAGGTCTTGCGGGGCAGGCGGCCGTCGCGCTCCACCACCGGGAACAGTTGGTCCTTGGGGAAATCCGGCATCAGGATGCCGGTGCCGCCAGCAGATGCGAGAATCCCCCGCAAATCCTCCTCCCCATGCACATAGTCAAGGGGCAGTTTGGCCGCGTCCAAACAGCGCTGCACGGCATCAATCAGCAGGCCCTCGCCTGGCTTGCGCAGCGTCAGGGGCAGGTCGCCTTCACCCGCAAGCAGGGTGATGTCCGCCTCGCCCTCCGATTGCGCCGGATCAAGCGGCGCCAGGGCTTGTAAGACCTCCTCGGGCAGCTTGCCGATTACCAGGCGGTGGATGGGCTCAAACAAAAGGGCCGGGCTGTGCAGGTTCACCAGTTCCACTAAGGCATAGCGGGCGATGTGGTCTTGCTGTTCTTCCTGGGTTAATGCCGACTTCTGCTTCTCCCAGGAGGCCTTGGCCGCTGCCAGGGAGTGGTTGCCATCGCCCACCGCGAACAGCATCTGGCCGTCCTTCAACTTCTCTTTAAAGGCGGACAGCGCGGCGGCGAAGCCGTTCAGGTGGCCGTCATCCTTCACCTGCCAGCCCTTTAACCTCCCACCGTTCATCATCAGGGGGATGTCATACACCAGGGGCAAATCAGCCCGCGCGGCATACAAGGGACCAATCAGGCTGTCCTGCGGGTCATCTACCAGCAGCATCACGTGGGAAACCTCCAGCGCGGATTGTTCCCGCACCTGCTGGCGCGGCGGGATGCGCTCCAGCACCGTTTGCTCTGTTGCGCGTATCAAAGACTGGCTGCCCTGCGCGTAGTCGTATTCTTCCAGGTCAATCGCCAGCACCAGGCCGACGCGCTTGCCGGACTGGGTCTCCCGCTCCACCAGCACAAAGCTGTCATCAAGGGTGGTAAACAAATCGCGCTGGATGTAGTCGTCCATGGCGCGGTAGACCGCTTTGGAACGGCTTTTTGCCTCATCCAAAAAGGCCTCCGGCACAATCAGCCGCAGGGTGGAGGGCTGCTCGCCCACCTCGCGGTCCGCGTTTTGCCAGACCTCCTTCTGGGAGGTGTACTGGTCCAGCGCCACCACAGGCCAAAAATGATTGTTGTAGGGCGCTTTGGGAATAAGGATCCGCACCGGGCGTACGCCCAGGCCCTGCCAGTTTGTCATCATGCGCCGTCCCTCCCCGCTGGCATTTCCTCCAGCGGCTCGTTTACCCCGTAGATGACGCGCACCTTCAGGATATCCGGTTGGGAGGCCAGCTGCATGGCAAAATCGCGCAGCACATTGACGGACACATCAAACAGGGCGGCCGCCACGTTGTCGCGGCTGGCGGACACCATCTGGTCGATGTTGATGTTGGCCTCCCCAAACAGGGTGGTCACCTTGCTTAAAATGCCCGGCACATTGCGGTGCAGCACAATCACGCGGGTGGGGCGGTTGGCTCGGCCCAGGGTGATGCTGGGGAAATTGACCGAGTTGACAATATTGCCGTTGTTCAGGTAATCCTGCGCCTGGCGCACAGCCATCACTGCGCAGTTTTCCTCGCTTTCCTCCGTCGCCGCGCCCAGGTGCGGCAGGATGATGGTGTTGGGGAAGCCCATCACGGTCTCGTTGGCAAAATCCGTCACATAGCGCCGCACCCGGCCGCTGGCCAGCGCTTTGCCCAGAGCCACTTCGTCCACCAGCAAATCCCGCGCGAAATTGAGCAGGATGGCCCCCTCTTTAAACTGCGCGATGCGCTCTTCGTTAAACATGCCGCGGGTTTTTTCAATCAGCGGCACATGCAGGCTGATGTAGTCACAGCGGGCCAGCATGTCATTGAGCTGCGTCACCATCTGCACATTGCGGGACAGCTTCAGCGCGTACTCAATGGAAATAAAGGGGTCATGCCCCAGCACCTCCATGCCCAGGCTGAGGGCGGCATTGGCCACCAGGTGGCCCACCGCGCCCAGGCCGACCACGCCCAGGGTCTTACCCCTGATCTCATGGCCGGAGAATGCCTTTTTATGCTTTTCAGCCAGCTGTGCTACTTCTTTATCCGCCTTTTGCGCGCGCACCCAGTTGGCACCGTCCAGCACCCCGCGGGAAGCCAGCAGCATGCCGGCGATGACCAATTCGGCCACGGCGTTGGCGTTGCCGCCCGGCGCGTTGAACACCACAATGCCCTGGTCCGTCGCGCGGGAGAGGGGGATGTTGTTCACCCCGGCGCCCGCCCTGGCAATCGCGCGCAGGCGCTTGGGCAACTCTGTCTCCAGCAGGTCCTTTGAGCGCACCAGCCACAGGTCCGCGTCCTGCATGTCCTCGGTTTGTGTATAGTTTTGCCCAAACTCAATCAGCCCCTTGGGGGAAATATCATTGAGCAGCGTATAATTGCGTTGTTTTAGCATCAGCGGCTCCTTTCAAAATCCGTCATGTAGGATACCAGGGCCTCAACCCCTGCCTTGGGCATGGCGTTGTACAGGCTGGCGCGCATGCCGCCCATGGTGCGGTAACCCTTGATGCCCAGCAGCCCGCGCTCCTCAGCGCCCTTGATAAAGTCGGCGTCCACCGCTTCATCCCCGGATGTAAACACCACGTTCATCAGGGAGCGGCTGTCTTTTTTAACCGGCGAATGGAAGAGCTGGCTTTTGTCCAGCGCGTCATACAAAAGGCCGGCCTTTTCCTCATTGCGCTGCTGCGCGCCTTTGAGGCCGCCCGTTTTCTTCAGCCACTTCATCACCTTGCCCGTAATGTAGATGGCGTAGGTGGGCGGGGTGTTGTGCATGGAGCCGCTTTTGATATGGGTGTCATAGCGCAGCATCAGGGGGATGGCCTCATCCAGTTCCGTTTTAATCAAGTCCTTGCGCACAATCACCAAGGTCAGCCCGGCCGGGCCGATGTTCTTTTGCGCGCCGGCGTAAATCAGGCCGAAGCGCGCAATATCAAGCGGGCGCGAAAACACGCAGGAGGACTGGTCGGACACCAGCGGAATGCCGCCCGTATCCGGCAGGCTGTGCATCTGCGTGCCGTAGATGGTGTTGTTCTCGCACACATGCACAAAGTCCGCGTCTGCCCGGATGTCCAGGTTGCTTAAGTCTGGGATGCGGTCAAACTTGCTGTCCTCGCTGCTGGCAATTTCCTTCACATCGGTGTATCGCGCGGCCTCTGCGGCTGCCTTTTTGGCCCAGTGGCCGGTGATGATGTAATCGGCCTTGCCGGATTTGGTGAGGTTCATGGGCGCCATCGCGAACTGCAAGGTGGCGCCTCCCTGCAAAAACAGCACCGCGTAGTCCTCCGGGATGCTGGCCAACTCGCGGATGTCCTGCTCCGTCTCCTTGATGATACGGTCATAGATCTTGCCGCGGTGGCTCATCTCCATCACGGACATGCCGCTGCCCTGGTAGTCCAGCATCTCCTGCGCCGCTTCGCGCAGCACCTCTTCTGGCAGGCAGGCGGGACCGGCTGAAAAATTAAACACTCTGCTCAATTGTTGTTCCTCCCTTGCCCTGTATACAGGCTACTATGATTCTACCCATAAACCGGATGAAGCCTCCATTCACACAAGGAAAAAACCACCCGGTGATGCCGGATGGTTTGGGACAAAATATGTGGTTTTAGGGGCTACTTTACAACCTCACCCGTTGTGCTGAGGGTGATCACCTCAAAGGGGATGTCCTTGCCGCAGGCATCAACCGCCTGGCGCGCCGCGCGCTCCAGTCCGCCGCAGCAGGGCACCTGCATGCGTGCCAGGGTCAGGGAGCGGATGTCATTCTCGCGCAGCAGCAGCGCCAATTTGGCGGCGTAGTTGGCTTCGTCCAGCTTGGGGCAGCCAATCAGCGTCACCTTGTCCTTCATGAACTGCCGGTGGAAATCCCCGTGGGTGTAGGCTGCGCAGTCCGCTGCCACCAGCAGGTCCGCGTCGTTTAAGAAGGCCGCGTTTGGGGCAACCAGGCGCAGTTGCACCGGGAAATTGCGCAGCTGGCTGTCACCTGCTGCGGGCTCCTCCGCCTGTTTGGCCTTTTGCGCAGCGCGCGCTGCCATATGCGCCTTCACCGCCTCCGCGTCAAAGGGAGCGGCCTTTCGTACTTCAAAGCTGATGGCCCCGGTTGGGCAGGTGGGCAGGCAATCGCCCAGGCCGTCGCAGTAGTCATCCCGCAAAAGGACGGCCTTGCCGTCCACCATGCCGATCGCGCCCTCGTGGCAGGCATCCACACACAGCCCGCAGCCGTTGCACAGGGCCGCGTCAATCCGAATAATTTTCCTTTCCATAGTTCCTCCAGAACGTTTTGCGGCTTTATGATTACCGCGCCGATAGTATACAGGATATTCATGTGCGCGTCATGGTTTTTTCATAGTTTTCGTTTAATTAACTTGTTTATTGGGTAGAACATAAAAGGACCCCAGAATTGGGTAATCTATTGAAACGAGGTATTTCAACATGAAGAACAAGAAATTCTTACTGCTGGGCCTGCTGCTGACTGCGGCCATTTTCCTGGTTGGCTGCACCGAAGCCCCCAAACCCGCTCCCACGGATGCGCCTGTTGTGACGGACGCGCCCTCCGCGGTCGAAGAAGCGGTTGAAGAGGCGAAGGAAGCCGCTGAGGAAGTCAAGGAAGCGACCGAAGAAGCGGTGGAAGAAGCCAAGGACACCGTTGAAGGCGTCGTCGCGGATGCCAAGGAAGCGATTGAGGAGCTGAAGAACAAGGTGCTGGCAGCCCTTGAGAAGAAAGAGCCCATCGAGCTGACGCTGGAAGAGCTGGCCCACTTCAACGGCAAGGACGGCATGCGCGCCTTTGTCGCGGTGGATGGCATCATCTACGACATGACCGATTCCCCCGCCTGGAAGGACGGCGAGCACAACGGCAACCTGGCCGGCAAGGATCTGACCAAGGAAATCAAGGAAGATTCTCCCCATGGCATCGGCAAGCTGGAGAACGTCGTCGAGGTCGGCAAGATCAAGGAATAATTTCCTGGCTTTGCACGTAACACGATAGATTATGAAGCCCTGCCGGCAGTTTGCCGGCAGTTTGCCGGCAGGGTTTGTGAGGTCAATATGGACTTTAGACTGCTTGGATGGATCAGCCTGGGGCTGGCAATCGTCTCCGCGTCACCCTACTGGCTGCGGACGCTCAACAAATGGACGTTCAAGACCAAGAAAAAATGGTTCACAAACCTCCTGCGCGAGCTGCGCAAAATCCATAAAATCACGGGCCTTCTGCTGGCTGTCATCGCCCTGTACCACGGCTATTTGGCGTTAAACAACAACATCAAGCTGCATACGGGAACGCTGGTCTACGCGGCCTTTTTGCTCACTGTGGTGCTGGGTGTTGTCCATTATTTCAAAAAGGACAAGCGCGCCTTCAAAGGCCACAAGGTGATGGCGCTGGTCAGTTTCATGCTGTTCCTGCTGCATTTGATCGAGCCCTGGGCTCTGGGCAAGTGGTTCGGCATCTGGTGATTGGATTGCATTGAACGCATGAAAAATCGTCTGGCTTTGTTCTTGCCAGACGATTTTTTTGTGTCAGTGATGCGTTAACCGACGTCGTAGCCCTGGTCCTCAATGGCTTCGGTCAATTGCGCAAGCGTTACGGCGCTTGGGTCATAGTCCACCTGGACCAATCCTTCCGCCAATTGGATATCCACTTTTGTAACGCCAGCCAGCTTCATCAACGCGTCCGTCACCGCCTTCACACAGTGCGCGCAGGACATGCCAGCTACCTTGAGTGTGTCAGTCATTGGTTGCCTCCTTTGGTTGTTTGAATGAAAAGCGTTTCAGCCGCAGCGCGTTGAGCAGCACCGAGACGGAGCTGAAGCTCATCGCGGCGGCGGCAATCATGGGGGAGAGCAGCGGGCCGCCAAACAGGTGCAAAAGGCCCGCCGCGACCGGGATGCCCAGCACATTGTAGCCAAAGGCCCAGAACAGGTTTTCCTTGATGGTTTTAATGGTGCGCCGGGAGAGGGCGATGGCGGCCGGCACGTCCATCAAGTCCGAGTGCATCAGCACAATATCGGCTGATTCCATGGCCACGTCTGTGCCTGAGCCGATCGCGATGCCGACATCGGCTTGCACCAGGGCCGGGGCGTCGTTGATGCCGTCACCCACCATGGCCACGCGCTTGCCCGCTTGCTGCAAGTCCGCCACCTTCTTCGCCTTGTCCTCCGGCAAGACGTCGGAGATCACCTGGTTGATCCCCGCCTGCGCGGCAATCGCGCGGGCGGTTTTTTGGTTGTCCCCGGTCATCATCACAACCTGCAGGCCCAAGTCCCGCAGCGCCTTCACAGCCTGGATGCTGGAGTCCTTGATGACATCCGCCACCGCGATGATGCCGGCTAATTTGTTGTCCGCGGCAAAGAACATGGGCGTTTTGCCCATATCCGCCAGCACATCGGCCTCCGCCTGCAGGGTCAGCAGGGAGATGCCCGATTCCGCCATCAGCTGGCGGTTGCCGGCCAGGACTGTCCTGCCATCCACCCGGGTGTGGATGCCGCGGCCGGAGATGGCTTTAAACTCGCTGGTGTCAGACAGCGCCAGCCCGCGCTCCTTCGCGTGGCTCACAATGGCCTGGCCCAGGGGATGCTCGCTGCTGCTCTCCGCGCTGGCGGCCAGGGCCAGCAGGTCCTCCTCCGTCATGCCCTCCGCGGGCAGGATGTCCGTCACCTGTGGTTTGCCCAGGGTCAGGGTGCCGGTTTTGTCCAGCACCACCGTGTCAATCCGGTGCGCGGTCTCCAGCGCTTCGCCGGATTTGATTAAAATGCCGTGCTCCGCGCCCTTGCCGGTGCCCACCATGATGGCGGTGGGCGTGGCCAGGCCCAGCGCGCAGGGGCAGGCGATGACCAGGACGGAGATAAAGATGGTGAGCGCGAAGGACAGGTCCCGCGTGCCCAGATACCAGGCGATGCCTGCGATGAGGGCGATCACAAACACGGTGGGCACAAAGATGCCGGATACCTGGTCGGCCAATTTGGCGATGGGCGCCTTGCTGCCCTGGGCTTCCTCCACCAGGCGAATGATCTGCGCCAGCGCCGTATCATCGCCCACCTTTTGCGCCCGCATGCGGAAGGCGCCGGTGGTGTTGACGGTGGCGGCATACACGCTGTCACCCGCGTTTTTATCAATGGGCATGCTTTCGCCGGTCAGCATGGACTCATCCACCGCCGAGTGACCATCCAGCACCACGCCGTCCACCGGGATGCTAGTGCCGGGGCGCACCAGCAGCACGTCGCCCATCTCCACATCCTCAAGCGGGATTTCGATTTCCTCGTCCCCGCGGATTAAAAAGGCGGTGCGCGGCGCCAGGTTCATCAGCTTGCGCACGGCCTCGCCCGTGCGGCCCTTAGAGATGGCTTCCAGGGTCTTGCCCAGGAGGATCAGGGCGATGATGACGCCTGCGGATTCAAAGTAAAGTGCGTGCACGGCGTGGCCGTCCCCCTGGTAGATGCGAAAGGTACTGTACAGGCTGTAAATGAAGGCGGCTGCCGTGCCCATGGCGATTAAACTGTCCATATTGGGCCCGCCGGTGAGGATGGCGCGGGTGCCGGAGGTGTAAAACCTGTAGCCCGCGGCGATGATGGGCAGGGTGAGCAGCAGCTGCAGCAGCGCGAAGCGCAGGGGGTAGACATCCGGGTGGATGGCGCCGGGGACGGGCAAGCCCACCATGGGCCCCATGGCGATATACAAGAGGGGCACGGCAAAGATAATGGCGACAATCAACTTGGCCCACTGCCGCTTCAGCTCTTTTTCTTTCTGGGCGCGGGCGTCCTCCGCGGCGGATTTCTTCTCTACTTCCCGGGGCTCATAGCCCAGGGCGTGGATCTTTTCCTTGATGTCATGCAGACGGATCTGGCCGGGGTCATAGGCAATCGCGGCCTGCTCCGTCGCCAGGTTGACAGTGATACGGCTGATGCCAGGCTGTTTGGCGAGTACCTTCTCTATCCGTGCGGAGCAGGCGGCGCAGGTCATGCCCGAAATGCCCAGGGTGACCTGCTTGTCCTGTTCAAGTTCCTTGAGGGGGTAGCCGATCTGCGCCACCGCGTCCATAATCTGCTGGCTGGTGATGGTATCCTCATCAAACTGAACGGTCAGCTTCTCGCTGGCCAGGTTGACAGCGGCGCTGTTGACGCCGTTTTTTCTGGACAATATCTTCTCAATCCGCGCGGAGCAGGCCGCGCAGGTCATGTTTTCTACGGTGTACACTTGCTGTTTCATCACATACTCCAAAAAGATCTGTCGGGTGAGGAGTTCGTTTCAGCTTCAGCATACAGCAATACTGCCAAATCAACAAGTACGCACTATTTAGTGGTATACTACCTATTAAGTAAGTAAGCGTGTGATAGGAGGCAGATGATGCAGCACACAAAATTGGACGGGCTCAACTGCCCGGTGGACGCCACCCTGCGCCTGATTGGCGGCAAGTACAAAGCGCTGATACTATGGCATTTGATTGATGAGCCGCTGCGCTACGGCGCGCTCTCGCGCATCATTCCGCAGGCAACGCCCAAGATGCTCACCCAGCAGCTGCGGGAGCTGGAGCGCGACGGCCTGATCAACCGGAAGGTCTACCCTGTTGTGCCGCCGCATGTGGAATACTCCCTCAGCGCCTTTGGCAAAAGCCTGCTGCCGGTGCTGACCATCATGTATTCCTGGGGCGAAGGTTATATGAAGGAGCGGGGCATCCCCATCACCTGTTCCATGAAAACGGGGGAGCAGTAGCGTTTAAGCCTCTGTTATCATCAGCCGCAGCAGGTCAAAGGCCATCTGCACCGCGTGCGTGCTGTAATAATCCTGCCCGCGCGCGGGCAGGGCGCGGGTTGCTGTGCGCAGCTGCCCGTCAACCAGGACCGCGCAGGCAATCCGCTGGCCCTTGACCAAAACGGCAAGGGCAACCGGCGTTTGAAAGCGGTATGCCGCCTGCCTGGCTAACACCGCGCAGGCCTGCACTTCATCCGCCGGCAGGCCATCCGTAATGCCCAGCGCCTGAACTAAGGCGTCTGGTTTGGGCGCGGACAGGCAAGGGCCGCAAACCGTACCCGCGGTTTCAGTGTCCTGCATGCGCTGGCTGGCCAGGCCGCTGGTGCCAGATTCCACAATGCAAATAGTTTTGCCCATCTGCCACAGGCGCTGCGCAATGACGGTTTCCATGTTGGGCACATCCACGCCATAGGCGCGCTGGCCCAGGCGCTGGCGGATTTCCGCCACCACCGGGTCAATCAGATTATCTGCCGCTTCCTGGCTCTCAGCGCGGCTTGTGACGCGCACCAGGGCTTCCCCGTTTTTGGCGTAGGGCGCCAGGGTGGGGTTGGTGCCCGCTTCAATCAAATCACTCAGGGTTTCGGCCATCTGCGACTCACCCAGGCCCACCACGCGCACCACCTTGGAGTAAAGGCGTCCGTGCGAATACTGTTGCAAAAAGGGCGCCACCTCGTTGTCAAACATGGGCTGCATCTCCCGCGGCGGGCCGGGCAGCAGCACGGCGATATGCCCCTCATCACTAAACATGATGCAGCCGGGGGCAGTGCCTTGCGCGTTTTTAAGTAGAATGCCGCCCCTGGGCATCAGCGCCTGCTTTTCGTTGCTTTTGGGCATCAGCCGACCGGTGAGGGTGTAAAAAGCCTTGATTTCACCCAGCGCTTCTTCATCCAGTACCAGCTCCCGTCCAAAGGCCTCGGCCACCACTTCCTTGGTAATGTCGTCCGTGGTGGGACCCAGGCCGCCGGTAAACAGCAAGATTTCCGCCCGCGCCATCGCGTCACGGATGGCCTGCTTGAGCCGCTCGGGGTTGTCGCCCACCACCGTCTGGATGTACAGGTCCAGCCCCACGCGGGACAGCCCCTGCGCCAGGTAGTGCGCGTTGGTGTTTAAGGTGTCGCCCAGCAGCAATTCCGTGCCGACGCTCAGGATCTCACAGCGCTTGTGATGCATGATGCCCCCTCATTTCTTCCGTTTATCAATTTGGAGAGTATACCCGTTCACCCATAGGAATTAACGAAAATACCGCGCTGATTTCAGCGCGGCATCAAGGCACCTGATGAGTTTACTTTGAAAAGGGGAGAACCCGCTGCTCGCGGTCGGCGGCATAGGCCTGCTCCAGCAGCTCGGTCAAACGAAGGGCGCGCTCCAGGTTAAAGGGGATGTCCGTGCCCTTTGTAATTCCGTCCAGCCACATTCGCATCGCCATGGGCAGGGGGGCAGGCAGCTTGTCCGGGATGAACCAGCCGTCCGCGCAGTCCTTGGTGCGCATCTTGATCTGCCCGTCCACGGACACGATGGCGCCTTCCGTACCCAGCAGCTCAAAGCAGTTGCCGTTATAGGGGGAGATAAAGCCGGTTTCCAGCACCGCGATGGCCTTGTTCTCAAACTCAACCACGCTCACCGCGTTGTCATCCACCCCGCCCGGGGCATGGTTGTTGTTAAACATGGAGGTGATGCGCGCGGGCTTGCCCAGCAGGTAGGAGGCCACATACATCGGGTGGCAGCCCAGGTCCATCATCGCGCCGCCGCCGGCGTCCTTCACCTCGTACCAGTATTCTGGCAGCCAGCCGGCCAGGGCTCCGTTGTGCGCCATACGGAAGCGCAGGTAGTGGATATTGCCCAGCAGGCCTTCATCAATTGCCTGCTTGCACAGTTGCACCAGAGGGCTGGTTAATTGCGGGTAGGAGATGCAGAACTTGACGCCGCTGGCTTGAATGGCCTCCGCGATCTCCCTGGCGTCTGCCATGGTGGTGGCCAGCGCCTTTTCGGTAAAGATGTGCTTGCCCGCCTTCGCGGCCTTCACCATCACGTATTTATGCTGGGTGGTGGGCGTGTCCACGACTACAGCGTCCACGTCCGCGCGGGAGAGCGCCTTGTCCAAATCTGCCTCAAATGGAACGCCCAATTCCTGGGCCCAGGCTTCGCTGCGGGCTGTATCATCATCCCACACGCAGGTAATGCGCGCGTCCTTTTGCTCCTGAATCTGCCTGGCATAGTCCTTGGCGTGCACATGCCACTTGGACAGCATCAAAATGTTAACCATGGTATCCTCCCCTGTTTGATTGTTGTTTGTGTCCCCCGAATTATAGGATGGATACGGCAGATAGTCAAAGCGGGTAAACGAAAAAGCCCGGCAAAAAACATGGGTTCATAGTTTAAGATTCCATGGGTATATTGACCGCACAGGGGAGGCGGCAAGTGCGTGTGTTCGTCCCCGCAATCCAGGCGATTTGCCTATTTTGAAAGGTTTTGTGTATGAAAAAGTTAAACATGTGCGTGCTGCTCCTGGTGTCCCTCCTGCTCATCAGTGCGCTTGCGCAGGCGGAGCCCTTGCCCAATCGCGGCGGCATCACCTGGCAGTCCACCATCAAAGAGGTGATGGAGAGTGAGCGTGAGATTGATCCGGAAAACCCGCCCCAGCACATTGAACTGGTAACCGGGAAGATTACCTCCTACGTGTTCCGCGAGCATGCCCTCCTGCTGGGCGAGAAGGCGGATGTGCTGATGTACCTGTTCCACAACAACGAGCTGGTGCAGATCCACTATGATTTTTATGAGGAGAACGGCAGCCCGCGCTACCAGGCAACGCTTGCCAAACTTAAGGAGATGTACGGCGAGCCGCTGAGCACGGACGGGACGGAATCCAACGACATCAGCAACATGCTGGCCGAAATGCCGGACTTATACGTGCCCGAAATGGCCCAGGGCTACCACGAGTGGATGATTGACGCGGATACCAAACTGGGCATCTTCTACCGCGAGAACGCCTTTGTCATCTCCTACACTAACTATCCTTGGGTGTTGCCCTACCTGGAAAAGAGCGCAGACAATTAGATGATCTCCCGGGTTGACTGAGAAGGATCAATGCCCCTTCCCAATCAGCCAGGCGCTCAGCGTTTCTTCCCGCGCCCGCAAGCTGCCAGGCTCCCTGCTGTAGGTTCCCAGCACCATTTCGTCACTAATCCGGCCGTCCTGCATAAAGAGAACCCGCTGCGACCTGGCCGCCACCTTGGGGTCATGCGTCACCAGGACGACGCTGGTCCCCTCTTGGTGGATGTC
Source organism: Clostridiales bacterium (assembly GCA_012837525.1). Lineage (GTDB taxonomy): Bacteria > Bacillota > Clostridia > Christensenellales > Aristaeellaceae > UBA6115. The sequence goes on from DUQZ01000082.1 coordinate 13,642, forward strand.
CCCGATGATGTCCATGATCTCGGCCTTGGCGGCGGAATCCAGCGCGCCGGTTGGCTCGTCCCCAAAGAGGATGTCCGGCTCATTGATCAGCGCGCGGCAAATGGCCACCCGCTGCAGTTGGCCGCCCGAGCCCTGATTGATCAGGTTGTCAACCAGGCCCTCAATGCCCATCCGCGTCATCAATGTGTTTGCTTTGCCGCGCAGTTCCTGTTTGGCTGCGCGGTTTTTCATCAGGGCGGGGAAGAGGATATTGTCCAGCAAAGACAGGTTTTTTAGCAGGTTGATGTCCTGAAAAACAAAGCCCATCCTGTGAAGGCGCAGCGCGGACAGTTCCTCCTCTGACATACGGTCAATGCGCTGGTCAAGAAATTGCACAGTGCCGGAGGTTGCCCGGTCAATGCCGCTGATGTTGTACAGCAAAGTGGATTTGCCGCTGCCGGAAGGCCCCATGATGGCCACAAACTCACCTCTTTGAATGGTTACATCCACATCCTTTAAAATGTGCAGTTCGTTCTGCTTGCCCAGGGCGACTTTTTTGTTGATCTTGTTGGCTGATAATAGATTATTCATGACAATGCTCCTTTTATTGACGTTTGTTTCACTAAGCCCGAAAGGCTGTAGATAAGTCCTGTGTCATCGATGTTTTGCAGGCGAAATGGACGGTGACGCCGACGGTCAGCATCATCACTGCTGGCACAAGCCCCCAGGTCTGCCAGGCGATGGAAACCAGGCGGATGCTGGGCGCGCCCATGCCGGACAAGGCCAGGCTGGCCAGCAAACCGCCAAGCCACTCGCTGACCAAGGCGCCCAGCAGGATGCCGGTGCTGAGTACCAGCATCACACCCGCCATGTATTGCCACTTCACCGCCTTTCTCGTCAACCCCAGGCTGCGCATGATGGCAATGCGGGCTTTATCACGGGACAGCAGTTGCCGCAAGAACAGCGCGGTGATGAGGGAGGCAATGGACAGCGCCATGGCGGCTGCGAAGTAGACGAGTGAGCGCATCTGCCCAATCAGCGTGCCCAATGTCTGCCCGGTAAAGTGGGCCTGGTCATTGACCTGCGCTGCAGGATAGGCTGCCTGATAGGCTTCCCTTTTCTTCTGGATGCTAACGTCATTCGCCAGATCGATATTGATGACATACCACAGGATGGGCAAATCATCGCGTAACAAACTGACATGGGCTTTGGCTGTCTTCCCGCCGTCTGTGATGTCCTGATAAATGCCGCTTATGGTCAAGGTTTGCTGCGCATCCCCGGTTTTAAGGATGATGGTGTCACCCACCTGTTTGCCCAGCACATCACCCGACGCGCTGGCGTGGGAGAGGGCGATCTGCCCGGGCGAATGCGGCGCCGTCCCCTGCAGGTATTTAAGCGGGAACAGGGTATAATCGCCCATTTCTACGTTCAGATAATCCCATTCACCCTGCGGGTTTTGTGCCTGGAAGGCAGCGGTAAGGTATGGGGCGAAGCGGACAACCTCCGCATCCTTCTCCAGCTGTGCCTGAAGGTTCAGGGCATCCTCTTTTATGGTTGCTGTTTGCCGCAGATCAATCCGCAAATCCGACCGGCCAATGCCCATGTAGCTTGTCATCTCAGGTGATAAGAGGGTGTTGTGGATATGTAGCGGCAGCATCACAATCAGGATAAATACCACGAAAATGACAAACAGAAGCCGGTATGCTTTTGCGCGCAATACAACATCCCGCACGCCCATGAAGGTGTTGGTGTCAAGCCAGCGGTTGTCAAGAAGCGGCAGGTTGTTTCTTTCGGGTTTACCCAGGGTAATCGACTCCGCTTTCAGAGCGTCCACCGCGCTGATGCGGCCAACGCGCTTCAGCACCCGTTTTGTGTACCAGCAAAGCGTAATATAAACCAGCACAGGCGCTGTGAGGGACAGCACAGCCAGCCAGCCGCTTGCGGCATCCTGCGACAAATACAGGCGCATGTTGGCACCCAGCAGCCGCGCCATCCCAAAGGACAGCACATAGCCCACCAGGCCGGCTCCGGCTGCCAGGGTGCGGTACTTGGTCAGGTACACCTTAAAAATGTGGCTTGTGGGGATGCCTGTTGCCTTCATCACGCCAATTTCGCGCAGGTCCTCCTCCATAGCGGCTAAGAAGGTAAGCCGGATGCACAGCGCAGCGATCACCATCAGCAGCAGGCTCACCAGCATGAGCATCGCGGCGACAGCGGCATCTGACAGCGCGTTGAACAGACCAAACAGGCTGCCTGGAATCATGGGGCCGTTGGCAGGAAGGCCATCATCGGTGTAGGCGGTCTGCAAGGCTTGTGTGTTCGCGCCAGCGCGCAGCTTGAACTCAATTAAATATTCCGTTTGTATGCCGTTTACCGCTGCCAGGCGCGTGAAATCATCCGGGTGCATCACAAAACGTTTGGAGGAGGTCAGCGGCGCGTTCATCTGGTAGTCCCTGGCATACGCGCTGATTGAAAAGACTTGTTCTACACCGCCGGCGCGGATGGTCAGCGCATCGCCGACGCGCAAGCCGTATTCCTGCATCAGATAAACCGGAACAGCCAGGCTGCCCTGCGCCACTTCCAGTTTGTTGTTTCGTAAGTCCAGGATAAAATCAAACTGCGTGTTTTGTACAACAAACAGCAAATCCTGTACGGTGCCGGCCATGGTGCTGCCATCTGGAAGTTGAACCATGCTGCCATCCACAGCCAGCATGCGCATCGTCTCCTGCAGGGCAATCTTGTCCTGGTGTTTTGCTGTGAACCGGTCAATGGCGTCTTGATCAAGGGCGCCGGTGTGCATCTGCACAAGGTCCGCCGGCTGTGCCTGCGCCTTCAGCGCGGCCATGGACCGCGCCAGGCTGACCATGTTGTTTACGGCGGCCGCGGACAAGGTGACCGCCATCACAATAAACAGGTAGATGGCGAGTGTCGCGATCTTCTTCCTTTTAAAATCGTTCCTGAGCATCCTGATAAACACGGTGATTCTCCTTCGTGGGGCAGGGGATGTGTTTAGCCCGGCCCGCTGTATCAGGAGCATAACCGGCCTGTTTGCCACTTATGTTAGTGTCCCCTGAACAAGCAAAAACCCCAGCATTCACAACACTTCTCAGCGGTTTTCTGGTATAATTGGTGCAAGGAAAACCTTGAAAAACAAGCAAAACCCTTGCACCTGACCAGGAGTGAAAACGGCATGTACG
>DUQZ01000083.1 GCA_012837525.1 Clostridiales bacterium
GGTTTTACATACCAACATATTATGCTGCGATCTGCGCGATATAGTGGGAGGCGATGGTGAAGAAAATAAACAGGCTGCAGGCGTCCACGATGGTGGTGATCAGGGGCGATGCCGCCAGGGCTGGGTCCAGCTTCACGCGCTGGGCCAACAGCGGCAGCACGCAGCCGATGGACTTGGCGATGACCACCGTGGCAAACAGGCTGACGGAAATAACGGCTGAGGTAACCACCGGCGCGCTGTTGAGGAACATCAGGCGCAAAAAGGTGACGGATGACAGCACGATGCCAATCAGCCCGCCGACGCGAAACTCCGTCCACAAGACACGGAAAAGGTCCTTAAACTGCACCTCACCCAGGGCCAGGCCGCGCACCATCAGGGTGGAGGCCTGCTGACCGCAGTTACCGCCCGTGTCCATCAGCATGGGAATGGACGCGGACAGGAGGATGTTGACTGCCAGCACGCTTTCAAAGCGGGAGATGATGGCGCCGGAGATGATGGAGGTAAACATCAAAATCATCAGCCAGGGCAGGCGGTTGATGGCCAGCGTCGTGAGCTTGGTCTTAAAATAGGGCTGCTCCGCAGGCGCCAGACCGGACATCTTCTCAAAGTCCTCGGTGTTTTCTTCCTCAATGACGTCCATGATATCGTCACTGGTGATGATGCCCACCAAACGGCCTTCCCCGTCCAGCACAGGGATGGACAGCAGGTGGTACTTGCGCACGGTGTCCGCGACGATCTCCTGGTCATCCAGGGTGTTGACGGAGATAATGCCCGGGTCCATCAGCTTGATGAGCGCGGTTTCCTCCGGCACCACCAGGGCCTTGTGCAGCGGGATGGTGCCAATGAGCCTGCGCTGGGCGTCCAGCATGTACAGGGTGTAGACCGTCTCCTTGTCCACGCCGGTTTCCTTGATACTTTTAAGGGCATCCCCCACGTTCATGTCCTGGCTGACCTCGCAATACTCAATGGTCATCAGGCTGCCGGCGGAGTTTTCCGGGTACTTCAAAAATTGGTTGATGATGGCGCGGGTTTTGGGATCGGTATTCTGCAGCACACGCTTGACGGCGTTGGCGGGCAGCTCCTCCAAAAAGTCAACCGCGTCGTCCACGAACATCTCGTCAATCAGCGCACTGATTTCCGCGTCCGCAATGCTTTCCACCAGCTCCTGCCGCTGGTCGGTATCCATATAACTGAATACATCCGCGGATACATCCTTGGGCAGGATGCGGAAGAGCATCAGCAGTTTTTCCCGGTTTAATTTTTTCATGTACCCCGCGATATCCACAGGGTTTAACATCATCAACGCGCCACGCAGCAGGCCGTGGCGGTTTTCGGCCATTAACTGGTCCAGTCTGGATTCAATTTGTTCCCAGTTCATTGGAATCACCTCCGTTCACTTCTTACGCGCAAAAAAGCACCTTGCCGGGGTTGCAAGTGCTGGCGACGTGGCAGAAGACAGGTGAAGGCTTATTACGGCAGCGCATCAAGGATGCGTCGCGATCGCGGAACGCCTTCTGATACCTGACATCTAGCGCCGTCATCCATGAAAGGCCACCTCCTTTTGTTATTCCTTTGCATTATAGGTTTCGCGTGCCCTGTTGTCAACTTTGTAAGGCATGAAAAAGATGGTATACTATAGGTGTTTGGCGGAGGATATATGAAGGTTTGCGGCATCATCGCGGAGTATGATCCCTTCCATGAAGGGCACCTGCACCAGTTGAGAAGAGCACGGGAGTTGACCCAGGCGGACTACATGGTCTGCGTGCTGGGCAGCGCCTTTTCGCAGCGCGGGGACGCGATGATGTTTTCCACCCAGGACCGGGCGCGCATGGCGCTTGCAAACGGGTTTGACCTGGTGCTTGGCATGCCTTATTCCTTCTCCTGCGCGCAGGCCAACCGCTTCGCTGTGGGCGGGGTGGGCATTTTGCATCAGTTGGGCGTGGTGACCCACCAAAGCTTTGGCTGTGAGACAACCGATCTCAAGGCCCTGTCCGATACCGCACGCATGCTGCACGCGCCGGATGCGGTGTTCAAGCATGCATTGAAGCAGGCGCTTGAGGACGGCCATTCCTTCGCCAAGGCCCAGGGCCTGGCGATGGCCGCCAGCCTGCCGCAGGTGGATGAGGCGCTGTTGTCCGCCCCCAATTTCATCCTGGGTGTCAGCTATCTGCGGGCGCACCTGGAGCTGGGCAGCACAATTACCCCGGCAGTGGTGCTGCGCCAGGGTGACTACCACAGCCGGGATACTGGCGGCTTTGCCTCCGCCAGCGCGGTGCGAGCGATGCTCCAGAAAAACCCGGAGGCTGATTTGAACGGCATCTGCCCGCAAAAAAGTCAGCAGGTCATACGCCAAGCGGTGATCCACCCGCCGGGCGCGCTGGACAAAGCGCTGCTTGCGCGCCTGCGGGACATGAGCCCGGAAACCTTGCGCCAGGTTCCCGAAATCTCCGAAGGGCTGGAGGACCGTATCAAGAAGGCCTTGCGGGAGGTGACCAGCCGGGCAGACTTGATCAACCAGGTCAAGACCCGGCGCTATCCTGCTGCGCGCATCAGCCGCGCGCTGACACAGGCCTTGATTGGCACACAGCCGCGGGAAAGCCTGCCCAGTTACGCGCGGTTGTTGGGCTTTTCAAACCGCGCCAAACCCCTGCTGGCTGCCATCACGCAGCACGGCTTCCCCCTGGTGGACCGCCCGGCGCAGGAGCGGCGGGTAGATATGCGCCTTGACATGAAGGCGGAGGAGCTGTGGTACCTGGGCAGCGGCCAACCCATGAAAACAGCCTGGCAACAGGAAATGATACGACTATAATAAAAGGAGAACACTTGGATGCGAGAAATGGATGTATCCCAGATCACACAGGCGGTGGCGGAATTATTTCTGGAGGCCAACTATGTCATCGGCAAGGACGTGATGGACAAGCTGGAGGAATCCAGAGACAAGGAAGCCTCCCCCCTGGGCAAGATGGTGCTGGACCAAATCCTTGAAAACAACCGCATTGGCGCGGAGGAAAGCCTCGCGGTTTGCCAGGATACCGGCATGTCCGTGGTGTTTATCACTGTTGGGCAGGATGTGCACCTGGTGGGCGGCAGCCTGGAGGACGCCGTCAACGCGGGCGTGCGCAAGGCCTACACAGAAGGATACTTGCGCAAGTCCATCGTGGCGGAGCCCCTGTTTGACCGCAAAAACACCGGGGACAACACCCCCTGCGTGATACATACCCGCATTGTGCCGGGTGACAAGGTGCATATCATGGCCATCGCCAAGGGCTTTGGCAGCGAGAACATGAGCCAGTCCAAGATGCTGACCGTTTCTGACGGGGTGGAGGGCGTGAAGCGCTTTGTGCTGAAGGCCGTTGAGGAAGCCGGCCCCAACCCCTGCCCGCCGCTGGTTGTGGGCGTGGGCATTGGCGGCAGCTTTGAGTTGGCGGCCATCATGGCCAAGCGCGCCACCAGCCTGCCCTTAACGCGCAGCCACAAGGACCCGCGCTACGCGCAATTGGAGACAGAGCTGGAGCAGGGCATCAACAAACTGGGCATTGGGCCCGCGGGCTATGGCGGGGAAACCACGGTGCTGAAGGTGCATGTCATCTCCGCCCCCACGCACATCGCCGGGCTGCCGGTGGCGGTCAACATCTGCTGCCATGCCGCGCGCCACGCCGAGAAAACCATATAAGAAGGAGTAGACGATGAAGAAGGTTCAGCTGCCACTGACGGAAGAGACCATCAAGGATTTGCGCGCCGGGGACCAGGTTCTGCTGTCCGGCTCGGTGCTTACAGGACGGGACGCCGCACACAAGCGCTTGGTCGCGCTGGTGGAAAACAACGAGCCGCTGCCGGTGGACCTCCGCGGCCAGACTATCTACTACGTCGGCCCCGCGCCCGCCAGGCCCGGGCAGGCGGTGGGCTCTGCCGGCCCCACCAGCACCTACCGCATGGACATCTACACCCCGCCGCTGCTGAAACTGGGCTTAAAGGGCATGATTGGCAAAGGCCGCCTGGGCCCCAACACCCTGGCTTTGATGCCCGAATACGGCGCGGTCTACTTTGGCGCGGTGGGCGGCTCCGCTGTGCTCATTTCCAAATCCATCAAATCCTTTGAGGTGCTGGCCTACCCCGACCTGGGACCGGAGGCCATTCACCGCTTTGTGATTGAGGATTTCCCGGCTGTGGTCGCGGTGGACGCCTTTGGCGGCAACCTGTATGATGAGGGACCCAAACTATACAAGCAGGACGAGATGTGATAGGATATGCCACGTTCCCAGGAAAGGAGCGCGGCATGGTTTGTAAGGACAACAAGCACAACCTCAGGCGGGTGATGGTCATCCTGCTTGTGTGTTTGCTGATGCCGTTTTCAATTGCACAGGCCAGCGAGTATGACGCCAACCACCCGGAAAACCTAACCGCCCGGAACCTGCGCGCACAAAGCGCCATTGTGATTGAGCAAAACAGCGGGCATGTGCTGTTTGAGAAAAACGCGGACGAGATGCGTCCGCCCGCCTCCACCACCAAAATCCTGACCGTCCTTTTGGCCCTCACCATGGGCGAGCAGGACAGCATCGTCACGGTGTCCCCGAATGCCGCCAACATGCCTGAGGACGCGGCCAAACTGGGCTTGCAGGCAGGGGAGCAGGTGCGTCTGGGTGACTTGATCCGCGCCACCATGGTGTACTCCGGCAACGACGGCGCCATCGCCATCGCCGAGCATTTGATGGGCACGGAAGCCGCCTTTGTGAACCTGATGAACGAAGCCGCCGCGCGCTATGGCTGCACGGCCACGCACTTCACCAATTCCCACGGCTATCATGATGACTACCATCTGTCCACCGCCAGGGACCTGGCCATCATCGCGCGGGAAGCCATGCAAAATATGGAGTTTCGCGAGGTGGCGGCGCTGGTCAGTTACACGTTGCCTGAAACCAATATGTCAAAGGCACGCAAATTCAACAACCGGGCCATCAACTTCCTCTCCGCGGGCGAGGACAACAACCATTACTACCAATACGCCACCGGCATCAAAACCGGCAATCACTCCCAGGCCGGGGAGTGCTTTGTGGGCTCTGCCACCAAGCAGGGCATCCCGCTGATTTCTGTCGTCCTTCACTCCGGCTCCACCGACAAATGGCGGGACACCAGGCGGCTGATGGAGTATGGCTTTTCCCAGTATGTGTCCACCAGCGTGGCGGAACTGTACCGGGAGAACCCCAAGGTCATCAACATCACCGGCTTCGCGCTGGAGGATGCTGACTTGGGCCGGTTGGAGTTGAACCTGCGCAAGGTGGATCCGGGCGCCAACGACTCCTTGATCGCGCTCAAGGGCAGCACGGACGACCAGATGAATGTTTACAACACCCGCACGCAGATTGAGTACTCACGGACGCTGGAAGCGCCCATTGAAGCGGGCGAGGTGATGGGCACCATGACCTATACCCCGCTTGCCGCGGGCGCGGAGCCGGTGCAGTATGAGCTGATCGCCGCGCGCTCCATCCGCAGGCGGCCCTCTCTGGCGCCCACGGTGGCGGAGATCGAGGCCTACACCATGGCCGACCCCAACCCCTTCCCCCGCTTCTCCCTTGAGTTTTTGATCATCGTGCTGCTGCCCGTGATCGCGGTGGCTGTCATCTCCCAGCTATTGTTTAAACTGATCACAAGGAAGCGCAAACCCAAGTTAAAACAGAAACTGGAATACAAAACCAGGTATTACAGATAAGCAAAACCGCCGGCAGATGCTGGCGGTTTTTATATGCAGCAAACAGTATCACATAAAGTTTTTCTCATAGATCATGCGGATGCCTTTTAGGGTAAGCAGGCTGTCCACATGCATGATGGCGTCGGACTGGTCGGCGATGTAGTGGGCAAAGCCGCCTGTCGCGACCACGGTGGCGTTGTCCTCGCCAATCTCCTGCTTGATGCGCTCCACCAGGTAGTTCACCTGGCCCACATAGCCATACAGCAGGCCGGACTGCAGGTTGGTGATGGTGCTGCGGCCGATGACCTTGTCCGGCAGGTTGAGTTCAAAATGCGGCAGCTTGGAGGTGCCGGTGACCACGGCCTCCCGCGCCAGGCGGATGCCGGTTAAGATGCAGCCGCCCATAAAGTTGCCCTTGCCGCTGATGACGCCAAAGCTGGTGGCGGTGCCAAAATCGATGAAGATGCAGGGCGAGCCGTACTGCGTATAGGCCGCGACCGCGTTGCTGATGCGGTCACTTCCCAGCTCCTTCGGGTTTTCATACAGGTTGTTGATGCCGGTTTTGAGCCCCGGCTCCACAAAGTGCGGCGTAACATTGAAATAGTCGTCACACATGTGCTCGATGGTGAAGTTGATGCTGGGCACAACCGAGGAAATCATGATGCCCTCGATGTCTTTTTCGGACAGCTTGACATGCTCAAACATCGACATCATTTTGACGCCGTATTCGTCCGAGGTATAGCTGGTGTTGGTGGACACGCGCCAGGACTTGACCAGCTCCCGGCCCTTGAAGACGGCGGTTTTGATGTTGGTGTTGCCCACATCCATGACTAAAATCATTTTACTTCTTCCTTGATGTTCAGCGCTTTTATCAGCGCGATGATGATGGCCGGCGCCAGGATGGCCGCGACCGCGGCCTCGGAGATGCCGGCGATGAAACCGGTGCCCAGAATCAAATTGACAATCCTGCTGGCGTCAAGCGACGCAAAGCGATAAAACAGGTACATCAGCCCCAGATAAAACACCGTGTTGGTGAGGGAGCCCACCGCGGCAGCCACCGGCAGCGCCAGGCGCTTGCGCCCGGCTTTGGTGAGCGCCTGGTAGGACAGGTGCACCATCACCGGGATGAGCAGGCGGGGCAGGTAGCACATGATGACCGTCAAAATGGGGCTGGAAGCCAGCAGGGTGCCGGCCAGCGCGCTGGGCGGCGTCATGGACAGGCCCAGCACGCTCATCAGGCTGGCTGAGCCAAAGAAAAAGCCAATCATCAGCCCCGGTGTGAGCCCCAGCATGATGGTGCCGATGACAACGGGCACCACCAGGATGGTCACATTGATGAACCCCAGGGGAATCATGCCAATGGGCGTGAGCCCCAAGAGGAACACAAAGGCGATGAGGATGGCTGTTAAGGTAAGTTTACGAATCTGTGCGGATTGCATGGCGGACCTCCGTTCGGGCTCCTTTGGATACCCTACGTCGCGTAGCGGATACATGTCCGGTCAATCATTTTGTACCGGCAAGCGCATCATAACAGAGGGCAAAAAGCCTGTCAATTTATGCGTCCGGCGCGTTCAGTTGCTCCGCAGCCAGTTTTTTGAGGTTCAGGGCGGCCGCGTAGACGGCGTTTTTGCGCTGTCCCTGGGCGATTAAGGCGGCCTGCGCGTCCCTGAGGGTATGGCCCTGCGCCATCAAATCTACCAACTGGGCTTCCATGCCAACTGAGGACGCAGGCTGTTTTTCTTCTGTTTGGGGCAGGCGCAAAACCAGCGCGAACTCCCCGCGCAAGGCTTCTTCATGCTGGGTGAAGTAGGACAACATCTCCTCCGCGCTGCCGCGCAGGGTGTGCTCATGCAGCTTGGTCAACTCCCGGCTGACGGACAGCGTAAGACCAGGATAAACCTCATAAATAGCCCTCAATAAATCCAGCACCCGGTGCGGGGATTCATAGATGACTGCCAGGGGCGGGCCGTTTTGCAGCGCGCGCAGGCTGTCCTTCAGCTCCTTCTTTTTGCGCGGCAAAAAGCCGTAAAAGGCGAAGGCGGCTTCCATGAAGCCGCTGGCGGACAGGGCTGCCGCCATAGCGCTGGGGCCGGGCACACACAACACAGGGATGCCTGCCGCGTGCGCCGCGTCCACCAGCAGGGCACCGGGGTCACTCACCGCGGGCATGCCCGCGTCGCTGACCAGGGCCACTGTCATCCCCCGCTCCGTCATGCGGGCAATCACCTGGGCGGCCTTCTCCCGCTCATTATGCTGGTGATAGCTTTCCAAGGGCGTTTTGATGTCAAAGGCGGTGAGCAGCTTGCGCGTAACGCGGGTGTCCTCCGCCAGGATCAAGTCCGCTTCCTGAAGCGTCGCAATCGCCCGCGGGCTCATGTCCCCCAGGTTGCCGATGGGTGTGGCGACCACAAACAGTTTACTCATCCTGCAGCCTCTGCGCGCAGCGCAGCTTGGCGCTGCGGGCGCGGAAGTTGGCTTGCAGCTCTGCCTCTCCCGGCGCTTTGGGATAGCCCTTGGGCAAGCTGACCAGGGGTTTTTTGCCGCAGACGCAGATGGGCGCGTTGACCGGGCACTCACAGGGGTTTTTCATTTTGGCGAAGGCCTGTTTTACCGCTCTGTCCTCAATGGAATGGAAGGTAATCACGCACAGCCTGCCGCCGGGCTTGAGCATGAGTACCAGGTCCTCCAGCGCCTGCTTGAGCGGGGGCAATTCATCATTCACCGCGATGCGCACAGCCTGGAAGGTACGGCGGGCGGGGTGACCCTCATCCTTCCGGCGCACAGCCTTGGGGATAGCGCGGTCCACCGCGCGCACCAGGTCCTGGGTGGTGGCAAACGGGGTTTCCGCGCGCATTTCCACAATCAATTTGGCAATCCGCGCGGCCCAGCGCTCATCCGCGTAGTCATACAGCGCCTGGGTGATGGTTTTTTCGTCCGTTGTGTTCAGCCACTCCGCTGCTGTGATGCCGGAAGACTGGTCCATGCGCATGTCCAGCGGCGCGTCCTCATGGTAGGAAAAGCCGCGCTCTGCCGCGTCCAGCTGCCAGGAGGACACACCCAAATCCAGTAGAATGCCGTCAAACAGCAAGCCCGGATAGATGTCCATCGCGTCATGGAAGTTACCGTGGCGCAGGGTGACCGCGCCGCTCCAGGGGGCAAGGCGTTTCCCGGCCGCTGTGAGCGCGTCCTGATCCCGGTCCAGGGCGTACAGTTTTGCTTCACCATGCACGGCATCAAGCAAGGCAGCCGCGTGCCCGCCGCCGCCCACGGTGCCATCCAGATAGACGCCGCCGGGGACAGGCTGCAGGGCGCTTAGCACCTCGTCTCTCAGCACCGGGATATGATGAAAGCCCTTCGCTTCGCTCATTGACGCAGTTCCGCCAGGCGGTGGTTGACCGTCTCCAGGATGCTCTCGTTTTGCTTGATTTTTTCCTTCTCGGCATCCACCAAGGCAGGCGGCGCCTTCTTCACAAAGCCTTCGTTGTTCAGTTTGCCCTGGCTTCGGGCAATCTCCGCCTGCAGGGTTTGCGCTTCCTTCTCAAGCCGCGCGATTTCCTTCTCAATATCCACCAATTCACCCAGCGGCATCAGCGCTTCGCCGATGAGGCCCACGGCGGATACCGTCTTCTCCGCAACTTGCGCGTCCTGTGGCAGAATCTGCAAGGAGGCAGCGCCCGCCAGGCGCTGGAAGTAGGGCTCGGCCGTATTCAGGCGCTCCGCCCAGCCTGCCTTGGGCTTGAGCAGCACACGCGCGCGGTGGCCCGGCTGCACCTTGAGCTCCTGGCGCACCACGCGGATGGCGCGGATCATGTCCATCACGCCCTCCATCTGCTGCTCCTCTTCCTTGAAATCATATTCCTTTTTCTCAAGCGGCCAGGGAGCTAGCATGCAGGAATCCTCCTCATGCCCCGGCAGTTGCTTGTAGATCATCTCTGTCAAAAAGGGCATAAAGGGGTGCAGCAGGCGCAGGACGGCGGACAGCACCTCATACAGCACCGCGCGGGCCTGGGCCTTGCGCTCCGGCGTGCCATCAAACAGGTCGCCCTTGGACAGCTCGATATACCAGTCGCAAAACTCATTCCAGGCAAAATCATAGATCACCTGCGCGGCCAGTCCCAAATCATTGCCCTTCAGGTGGCTTGTAACCGCCCGGATCGCCTTGTTCAAGCGGCTTAAGATCCATTTCTCCGGTGTTTGCAGCTGCTGGGCATCAATCGCGCCGGGGAGGCCGTCCATGTTCATCAGCACAAAGCGGGATGCGTTCCACACCTTGTTGGCGAAATTGCGCGCTGCCTCGCTGCGCTCGTTGCTCACGCGCATATCAGCGCCGGGCGCCACGCCCTGCACCAGGGAGAAGCGCAGCGCGTCCGCGCCGTAGGTGTCTATCAATTCCAGCGGGTCAACCCCATTGCCCAGGGATTTGGACATCTTGCGCCCCTGCTCATCCCGCACAATGCCGTGGATGAGCACGGTGTCAAAGGGCACCTGCCCCATGTGGGCGATGCCGGAGAAGATCATCCGGGCGACCCAGAAGAAGATGATGTCATAGCCGGTGGCCAATGTGTTGGTGGGATAGAAATACTTTAAATCCTCCGTCTGCTCGGGCCAGCCCAGGGTGGAAAATGGCCACAGGGCGGAGGAGAACCAGGTGTCCAGCACGTCCTCATCCTGGCGCAGCTTGGCGGAACCGCAGTCCGGGCAGGTGTCCGGCGCCTCGCGCGCGACGATGATTTTGCCGCAGGTATCGCAGTACCAGGCCGGGATGCGGTGCCCCCACCACAATTGCCGGCTGATGCACCAGTCCCGGATGTTGTCCATCCAGTTGAAATAGGTCTTGGCGAAGCGCTCGGGATAAAACTTGATCTCCCCATCGCGCACGGCCTTGACAGCGGGCGCGGCCAGGGGCGCCATCTCCAAAAACCATTGCTCTGAAATAAGCGGCTCCACCGTGGTATGGCAGCGGGAACAGCTGCCCACGCTGTGGGTGTAGTCCTCGGTTTTGACCAGGTAGCCCTGCTCTTCCAAGTGTTTGAGCACCAGCTTGCGGCAGTCCCTAGCGGTGAGGCCCTGGTAGTCCTTGCCCGCGGCCTCGTTCATGGTGCCGTCGTCGTTCATCACGCGCAGGATGGCCAGGTTGTGGCGCCTGGCGATCTCAAAGTCATTGGGGTCGTGCGCGGGCGTCATCTTCACAGCGCCAGTGCCAAACTCCGGATCCACATAGGCGTCCGCCACCACGCCGATGACACGGTTCGCAAGCGGCAGCACCACCTTTTTGCCAATCAAGTGGCTGTAGCGCTTGTCATCCGGGTTGACCGCCACGCCGGTATCGCCCAGCATGGTTTCCGGCCGGGTGGTGGCCACCACCACGCCCTCTCCCCCGTCCTCTGCCGGGTAATGGATGTACCACAGATGGGAATGCTGTTCCTCGTACTCCACTTCGATGTCAGACAGCGCGGTGCGGCAGACGGGGCACCAGTTGATGATGCGCTCACCGCGGTAGATGAGCCCCTGCTCATACAGTTTGACAAACACTTCGATCACCGCGCGGGAGCAGCCCTCATCCATGGTGAAGCGCTCGCGGCTCCAGTCACAGGATGCGCCCATCCGGCGCAATTGTTGGGTGATCTGCCCGCCAAACTTCTCCTTCCAGGCCCAGGCGCGCTCTAAAAAGGCCTCTCGGCCAATTTCTTCCTTGGTGAGCCCTTCCTTCCGCATCTGCTCCACGATGCGGTTTTCTGTCGCGATGGAGGCATGGTCCGTCCCCGGCAGCCAGAGCGTCGGATCGCCCAGCATGCGGTGGAAGCGGATCAAAATATCCTGCACCGTCACGTCCACCGCGTGGCCCATGTGCAGCTGGCCCGTGATATTGGGCGGCGGCATGATGATGGTGAAGGGCTTCTTGCCTTCCTCCCGGCGCGCGACAAAGGCACCGGATTTTTCCCAGTTTTCATAGATCTGCTGCTCCCGCTGCTGGGGCTGGAAGGTTTTTTCCATCTGGAACTCTTGACTCATATTGCCTCCTTCTAAAATGTAAACAGGCCGCCGCGTCCTGCATGGACGGGCGACCCGTGGTACCACCTTGCTTCGCGGCAAATATGCCGCCTCTTTGTGCTGTATCGGGCACCCCCGGCAGAATTCTGCGGCCCTTGGAAGCGACCTTCCGCAATGCCCCAACAACGCCCTTTCAGCCTGGGAGCGCCTCTCTACAGGTTGGAGCCCTTGCGTACTCCTCTTCCGCAACGGGCGAACACCAAATAGGGAACTTACGCTTTCTTTTCGTCGTCCATTTCAAGCACCTGGACGCCATTGTAGGTTCCGCAGAGCTTGCAGACATGGTGCGCCAATTTCATCTCCTTGCACTTGGGGCAGGCGACGATAGCGGGCAGGGTCAGCTTGTAGTGGGTCCTGCGCTTGCGACCGCGCGCGCGGGAGACTTTCATTTTTGGGACAGCCATGGTTACTCCTCCTGAAACTTGGTGAACAACTGCTTGAGCGCTCCGAAGGGGTGCTCATCCAGCGTCTCTTCTTCGTTGGCGGAATCGTCAGATTCCAGTGTGATGCCTGCGCAGTCCTTCGCGCAGAGGAAGCGGATCGGCAGATCCAGTACAGCCAGTGACATGACCAGATGCGAGATGTCCACGCGGTGACCGGTGAACACCAGGCGCTCCTCCCAGGGATCTTCCTCCGCTGTATCGCGCGGGTCCGCGCGCAGGAAGGTTTCATAGATCTTGGCCTTGACGGGGTATTCGACCGTCTCAAGGCACCGGGCACAGGTGGCGACCGCTGTCGCCGTGAGCGCCGCGTCAATTACCAGAGCGTCATCCATCAGGGTGAACTCCCCCTTGACGCGCGCTGGCTTGGGGAAGGTGACTTCCTCACCCAGCGTCTGAACTGGCGGCAATTCTTCCATGTGTTCAAAGGGAATTGATGTACCGGGCGCCTTGAGCGCGGCGGTGATGTCCAGCATCAATCCATCCCTCCTTACATGGTGAACAGATGGTATTATAGCGGGGCGCTCATACCTTGTCAAACAGAATTTTTATCCATACACCAAACGCACTCATGAACGCTTCCATCTGCCGGCTCTTTTCCGCCTCCGCGTTGTCTCGCTCAGTCAACGTAGCACTGCGGCTACGCCTCCTTCACTCGACTTAGCGGAGACATAAAATCCCACGGCATCTGTTTGCGTTCATTCGCGTGTTTGGCGTTAGCCCTCCATTTATCCCTCTGCTTTGTTCTCTTTCACAGGGGTGATGACGATGTGGCGGTTGGGCTCCTCCCCTTCGGAGTGGGTGGCGATCCCCTCCGCCGCCTGCAGCGCGCTGTGGAAAATGCGGCGCTCGTAGGGGTTCATGGGCTCCATGGCGACGCGGCGGCCCGTCTTGCGGGCGCGGTTGGCCATGCGGTTGGCCAGGCGCACCAGCGCCTCCTCGCGCTTCTCGCGGTAGCCTTCGGAATCAATCGTGACGCGGACATAGTCCTCCCGCCCGCGGTTGACCTTTAAGCTGGTCAAGTACTGCAGCGCGTCCAGCGTCTCTCCGCGGCGGCCGATGAGGATGCCCTGCGGGTCGCCCTGAAGGGTCAAAAAGACGTGGCCGTCCGTATCCAGGGCGACGGAGATGTCAATCTCAAGCCCCATCAGAGTGGTCAGCTCCTTCATAAAAGCCTGCGCGATGCCGGCGGGGCTGTCCGCTTCCACGCTGTCCAACTGGGTCAGGTTGCGCTCTTCACGCACGTAGGGGACGGCGATGGGCGCGGCCTTTTTTTCCTGGGGCTTTTTCTCGCGCGGTTTGCGGGCGCGGGCAGGCTTCTCGGCCTGAGCGGGTTTATCCGCCGGGGCGGGCTGCTCCTTTTTGGGGCGCGGCTCACGCTTGGGCTGGGACGCGCGCGGTGCAGTCTCCGCCTTTTGCGGCTGCTGCTTTGGCCGGGCAGGCTTGCTGCGGGGCGCAGGCGCTTCTGTGAGTGAATCCTTAAACATCTCCGCGGTATCGGAGTGGCTGACGGTTTCTTCAATCAGGGTGAGGCGCACGCGCGCTTCGCGGCTGCCAAACAGGCCAAACAGCCTCTTTGAGCCTTCCTCTAAAATCTCGACATTGACGTCACCGATGGATAGGCCGTTTTCAGCCAGGCCGGCAGAGATGGCTTCCTCTACCGTCCGGCCGCTTGCTTCGAATGATTTCATTTAACTGTTCCTTCCTCCAGCCGGGTTCCCGCCGCCTGCTTCTCCTTCTGGTCAAAATACAGGTTGATGAAGTAGCTCATCCCGGTGGCGATCAGGTTGGAGACCACCCAGTACAGCGCGAAGGCGGCGTTGCTGGTCAATGTAATGTAGACGGAGAACAGCGGAAAGAAGTACTTCATGAAGTTGCCCATGCCCTGCTGGCCTTCGGCGCCTGGCTGCTGGCCGGTGGCCTGGGGGTTGATCTTGGTCATCAGCAGCTGGCTGGCACCGGCCAGAACCGGCAGGATCAGCAAGCCGTTGAAATGCTCATACACCTTAAAGGAGAAGAGAATCATGTTGATGTTCTCAAACCCGGCCATGGGCGTGATCTGCTCAAGGTAGGCAGGCATTTGCACCAGGGCGGCCTGCAGGCTGGGCAGGGAGGCCTTGAGCGCGTCCGCGGTCGCGAAATCCAGCGCGCCCTGGAAATCCGGCACGTGCTGCGCGATGTTCTGCAGGATGACAGCCTGATCCGCGGCGGAGATGGCGTTCCAGGCGTTGTACCAGACATCATGCCCCACCATCTGCATGGAGTTGAGGGCAGGGGCGACGGACGCGAAGAGGGAGTCCGCCATCCAGATGTTCTTCACCCACAGCCAGCCCTCATACGCCGGGGTCTGGCCCTGGAGGAACTGGAACACCTGCGCCACCACCTCTTTGTTGGCGATGGCGCGCATGGCGCCGAACATCGCAAACAGGACGGGCATCTGAATGAGCAGCGGCAGGCAGCCGGACAGCGGGTTGTAACGCTCCTTGCGCATGAGCTCGGACTGCTTTTGCTGCAGCTTGGCCTTGTCATTGGCGTATTTCTTCTGCAGGGCGTTGAGCTGCGGCTGGATCTTGGACATCTTGCGCATGCCCTTGCGGCTGGAGATATCCAGCGGCATCAAGACCAGACGGATGAGCATGGTGAAGATGACAATGGACCAGCCGTAGTTGTGGATGAGGCTGTAAATCCATTGGATCACGTTGGTTAAGGCATTGGTGATGGCTGACACTGAGGTTAATCCCTCCTTATTACGTTATCCGGTGGTTCTGGTACGGGGTCATAGCCGCCCTTTGAAAAAGGGTTGCAGCGGAAGATCCGCTTGATGCCCATGAAACTGCCCCGCAGCGCGCCGTAGCGCTCAATGGCGGTGAGCATGTACTCCGAGCAGGTGGGCTGATAGCGGCAGGATGCCGGCAGATGCGGGCTGATGGCCTTTTGATAAAAGCGCACCAGCCAGAGCAATCCCTTTTTGATCATACGGCCTTGAAGGCGTCCAGGCGCTCAAGCAATGCGCGCATCTGGTGGGACAGCTCCTGATAGGAAGCATGGGCGGCCTGCGGGTTGGCGGTAAACACATAGTGGCCGCCTTTGAGCTGGGGAATCAGGCTGCGGAAGCTTTCCCTGAGCCTGCGCTTGACCCGGTTGCGCACAACCGCGCCCCCCACCTGGCGGCTGACTGAAAAGCCAACCTGGATGCGCCGCGCCTTGACATAGTGCAGCCGAATCATCTTGCCGGACGCATGCTTCCCCCGGCGGTAGACGTAACGGAAATGCCCGTTTTTGCGGATGCGATACTGCTGCTGCACACAAGAACTCCCCTCTGCAAGCAAAAACCGCTCATCGCTGTGATTTGACCGTGCAATGAGCGGATCTTCAGCCTTACAGATCGGTCACGGTTTCTGCCTTAGGCGGACAAAACCTTGCGGCCCCGGCGCCGGCGGCGGGACAAAACTTTGCGGCCACTCTTGGTGGACATGCGCTTGCGGAAACCATGAACTTTGTTGCGTTTGCGTTTCTTTGGCTGATACGTACGTTTCATCGATCAAAACTCTCCTTTTCCCAAGGGAATCCGCCTGTTCTACTATGCAGGCGGAACCTTTAACTTCTACACTATAATATGCGTTTTGCGGGCTGTCAAGCATTCCGCGGGACTTTGTTTGCGGGGTTTGTCCAAAATGCTTGACAGGACCCCGAAACGGTGCTATTGTTTATGATTGCATCAGTATCGTTACTGTGCGGCTAGGCGAGGTTGTTTCCTTATATTATATAAACCGCCTCCGCCGGGACGACTGGGCAGCAAAAAAGGGGTGATTTGGTAATATGGCTCATGAGGTCCAGATGGGAAAACTGCGTAATCGCGTCAGCTTCTCACGCATCGACGAAGTGCTCGACATGCCCAACCTGATCGAAGTACAGAAAAACTCCTACCGGCGTTTTCTGGAAGAGGATTTCCGGGAAGTGCTCAGTGACGTTTCCCCCATTACAGACTACAGCGAGAACCTGGTGCTGGAGTTTGTCGACTACGTGCTTGACAGCAATCCCAAAAACAGTGTGGAACGCTGCAAGGAACGGGACTTGACCTACGCCGCGCCGCTGAAGGTGTTTGTGCGCCTGAAGAACAAGGAAACCGGCGAGATCAAGGAAAGCGAAGTCTTCATGGGGGATTTCCCTTTGATGACCGAGCACGGTACGTTTATCATCAACGGCGCTGAGCGTGTCATCGTCAGCCAGTTGGTGCGCTCCCCGGGCGTTTATTATTCCAAGAAGATTGACAAGGCCGGCAAGCATTTGTTCGCGGGCCAGATTATTCCCAATCGCGGCGCCTGGATTGAATTTGAAACCGACAGCAACGACGGATTGTGGGTGCGCATTGACCGCGCCCGCAAGCTGCCCGTCACCGTCATTTTGCGGGCGCTGGGCTACGGCACCGATCAGCAGCTCATCGACCTGCTGGGTGAGGACGAGCGCCTGATGGCCACTATCACCAATGGTGACGCCAACATCAAGTCCGAAACCGACGCCTTGCTTGAGATTTACCGCCGCCAGAAGCCCGGTGAGCCGCCCACGGAAGAAGGCGCCCGGGTGCTGTTGCGCAACCTGTTTTTTGACCCCAAGCGCTATGACTTAATGCGCGTGGGCCGCTACAAATACAACAAAAAGCTGGGCGTGGCCGACCGCATCACGGGCCATGTCGCGGCGCAGACCATCTCTGACCCGGAAACCGGGGAAGTGTTTGTCAAGAAGGACCAGACCATTTCTGAGGAAGTGGCCCTGAACATCCAAAACGCGGGTATCAACGTGGTGATGCTCAAAGTGGGCGACCACATCCACAAGGTTGTGGGCAACAACTTTGCCGACGCCGCCTATCACCTGCCCTTTGACCCCAAGGAGTGCGGTATCCTGGAGGCAGTCCACCTGCCCACCTTGAAGCACATCCTAAGCCAGGTGCCCGAGAGCGACTGGAAACGCGCTGTGACCGAGCAGGCCGGCAACCTCGTGCCCAAGCACATCATCATTGATGACATTGTGGCCTCCGTGAGTTACCTGCTGGGCCTGCCCTACGGCGTGGGCGACATTGACGACATTGACCACCTGGGCAACCGCCGCGTGCGCTCTGTAGGCGAATTGCTGCAAAACCAGGTGCGCATCGGCATGTCCCGCCTGGAGCGTGTTGTGCGTGAGCGCATGGCCATCCAGGACGCCAACGATGTCAAACCGGGCGATTTGATCAACATCCGCCCTGTTTCCGCCGCCATCAAGGAGTTCTTTGGCTCCTCCCAGCTGTCCCAGTTTATGGACCAGCCCAACCCGCTGGCCGAACTGACGCACAAGCGCCGCCTGTCGGCCCTGGGCCCCGGCGGTTTGAACCGTGACCGCGCCGGCATGGAAGTGCGCGACGTGCACTACAGCCACTACGCGCGCATCTGCCCCATTGAGACGCCAGAAGGCCCCAACATCGGCCTGATCGGCTCCCTGGCCACCTATGCCCGCATCAACGAATACGGCTTCATCGAGGCCACCTACCGCAAGGTGGACCCCAAGACCCACCGGGTCACCGATGAGATCGTGTTCATGACGGCGGATGAGGAAGACAAATACAACGTGGCCCAGGCACTGGAACCCCTCAACGAGGACGGCAGCTTCGTCAACGAGCTGGTCACCGTGCGTTGGCGCGACGAAGTGCTGCGCGTGCCGCGGGACAAGGTGGACTACATTGACGTGTCCTCCAAGCAGCTGGTATCCGTCGCCACCTCCATGATTCCATTCCTTGAAAACGACGACGCCAACCGCGCGCTGATGGGGAGCAACATGCAGCGCCAGGCCGTGCCCCTGCTCATCCCCCAGGCGCCCATCGTGGGCACCGGGATGGAGTACAAGGCCGCCTATGACTCGGGCGTGGTGCTCCTGTCCAAACATGACGGCGTGGTGGACAGCGTGTCCGCGGACGAGATTGTCATCAAGGACGAATTGGGCGAGAAACACGCCTACCGGCTGACCAAGTTTGCCAGAAGCAACCAGTCCACCTGCATCAACCAGCGCCCCCGCGTAGATGTGGGCGAAGCGGTGAAGGCGGGCGACCTGCTGGCGGACGGCCCCGCGACCGAACTGGGCGAGATTGCCCTGGGCCGAAACGTCTTAATCGGCTTTATGACCTGGGAAGGCTACAACTATGAGGACGCGGTGCTCATCAGCGAGAAGCTGGTGAAGGACGACGTCTATACCTCCATCCATATTGAGGAATACGAATCCGAAGCCCGCGAGACCAAGCTGGGGCCGGAGGAGATTACCCGCGACATCCCCAACGTGGGCGATGAAGCGCTCAAGGACCTGGACGAGTTTGGCATCGTGCGCATCGGCGCCGAAGTGCGCTCCGGCGACATCCTGGTAGGCAAGGTGACCCCCAAGGGTGAAACCGAGCTGACCGCCGAGGAACGCCTGCTGCGCGCCATCTTTGGCGAAAAGGCGCGTGAAGTGCGCGACACCTCCTTAAAGGTGCCCCACGGCGAATCCGGCATTGTGGTGGACGTGAAGCTGTTCACCCGTGAAAACAAGGACGAGCTGTCCCCCGGCGTCAACCAGATGGTGCGCGTGTACATCGCGCAAAAGCGCAAGATCTCCGTGGGCGATAAGATGGCCGGCCGCCACGGCAACAAGGGCGTTGTCTCCCGCATCATTCCGGAAGCCGACATGCCCTTCCTGCCCGATGGCACCCCGCTTGACATCGTCTTAAACCCCCTGGGCGTTCCCTCCCGTATGAACCTGGGCCAGGTGCTGGAAGTGCATCTGGGCATGGCCGCCAAGAAACTGGGCTGGCACATCGCGACCCCTGTGTTTGACGGCGCCAACGAAAAGGACATTGAGGACACCCTGGAGAAGGCTGGCCTGTCCAGGGACGGCAAGACCATCCTGTATGACGGACGCACCGGCGAGCCCTTTGAGAACAAGGTCACCGTTGGCTATATGTACTACCTGAAGCTGCACCACCTGGTGGATGACAAGATGCACGCGCGCTCCACCGGCCCCTACTCCCTGGTCACCCAGCAGCCGCTGGGCGGCAAGGCGCAGTTTGGCGGCCAGCGCTTTGGTGAAATGGAAGTGTGGGCGCTGGAAGCCTATGGCGCCGCGAACACGCTGCAGGAAATCCTGACAGTCAAGTCCGACGACGTGGTGGGCCGCGTGAAGGCCTATGAAGCCATTGTCAAGGGCAACTCCATCCCCACCCCGGGCATCCCGGAGAGCTTCAAGGTATTGATCAAGGAACTGCAGGCGCTGAGCCTGGACATCAAGGTCTGGGGCGAGAACAACCAGCAGATTGTCATCCGCGAGTTTGACGATGACGACCAGCCCATGCCGCGTGAGCATGCCGCGGAGGAAGAAGCCCAAGCCATCCCCGCCAACATTGAGGAATTGTCCATGGAAGCCCTGGGTCTGGATATGGATGACCTGGCCCTGGCGGATGAGATTGATGAGGACGCGCAACCCGCGCCCGTGCCGCAGGGCGGCATCATCGCCGACGCGGAGGAAGACGACGCGGACCTGGATGACGACCTTGAACTTGATTTTGACGACGACGATCTGGAAATTGAGTGACCGCACGCAGGCGCAAGGAGAAATATTGAATGTTTGAACTGACAAACCTGGAATCCATCCAGATTGGCATGGCCTCCCCGGAGGAGATTCGCGAGTGGTCCTATGGTGAGGTCACCAAGCCTGAAACCATCAACTACCGCACCTTAAAACCCGAGCGCGGCGGCCTGTTTTGCGAGCGCATCTTTGGCCCGGTGAAGGACTGGGAGTGCAGCTGCGGCAAATACAAGCGCATCAAGTACCGCGACAAGGAAAAGATCTGTGACAAATGCGGTGTGCAGGTCACCCGCTCCAAGGTGCGCCGCGAGCGCATGGGCCACATCGAGCTGGCCGCCCCTGTAAGCCATATCTGGTATTTCAAGGGCATCCCCAGCCGCCTGGGCATGCTGATGGACGTCAGCCCCAGGAACCTGGAAAAAGTGCTGTATTTTGCCTCCTACATCGTGATTGACCCGGGCAACACCGAGCACACGAAGACCGAGAAATACGCCCTGATTTCTGACGCTGCCTACCGCCAGCTGATGATGAAGCCGGAGGATGAGCGCGGCAGCTTCCGCGCGGGCATTGGCGCGGAAGCCATCAAGATCCTGCTGCAGGACTTGGACCTGGACGCCTTGAGCGCCTCCTTAAAGGAAGAGATTGAATTCCTGATTGAAAAAGAGCGCGACAAGGAAACCGAAAGCCAGCGCCGCTCGCACGCCATCAAGCGCCTGGAGGCAGTGGAAGCCTTCCGGCAAAGCAACAACAAGCCCGAGTGGATGATTCTGGACGTGCTGCCCGTGATCCCGCCGGAGCTGCGGCCCATGGTGCAATTGGACGGCGGCCGGTTTGCGACCAGTGACCTCAATGACCTGTACCGCCGCGTCATCAACCGCAACAACCGCTTAAAGCGCATGCTGGAGATGGGCACCCCGGACATCATCGTGCGCAACGAGAAACGCATGCTGCAGGAAGCCGTGGACGCCCTGATTGACAACGGCCGCCGCGGCCGCGCGGTCACGGGCCCGGGCAACCGCCCGCTCAAATCCCTGTCTGACTTGCTGCGCGGCAAGCAGGGGCGTTTCCGCCAGAACCTGCTGGGCAAGCGCGTGGACTACTCTGGCCGCTCCGTCATCGTGGTGGGGCCCGAATTGAAACTGCACCAGTGCGGCCTGCCCAAGGAAATGGCGCTGGAGTTGTTCAAGCCCTTTGTGATGGAGCAGCTGGTCAAGCTGGGCATCTCCAACAATGTAAAATCCGCCAAGCGCGCGGTAGAAAAGGTTCGGCCCGAGGTCTGGGACATCCTGGAGGATGTTATCCAGGAGCACCCGGTGCTCTTAAACCGCGCCCCCACCCTGCACCGCCTGGGCATCCAGGCCTTTGAGCCGGTGCTGGTTGAAGGTAAGGCCATCAAGCTGCATCCTTTGGTCTGTACTGCCTACAACGCCGACTTTGACGGCGACCAGATGGCTGTGCACGTCCCGCTATCCTCAGAGGCGCAGGCCGAAGCCCGCTTCCTGATGCTGGCGGCCAACAACATCATGAAACCCCAGGACGGCAAGCCGGTCATCTCCCCCAACCAGGACATGGTCATCGGCTGCCACTACCTGACGCTCAAGGACGAAAAAGCGCTGGGCGCCGGCCGCGTCTTCGCCTCCATGGCGGAGGCCGAGATGGCCTACCACGAGCAGGAGATCTCCCTGCACGCGCCCATCAGGGTGCGCCTCACCCGCACCTTTGACGGCGTGACCGAGCGCAGGCTGATTGACTGCACCCTGGGCCTTTTGATCTTCAACTCCGTCATCCCCCAGGATCTGGGCCTGCAGCCCCGCGCCAGCATGGACGACATGTTCCTGCTGGAAGTGGATCATGAGGTCAACAAGAAGGACCTGGGCCGCATCGTGGACAACTGCTACCACGTGCACGGCGTCAACATCACCGCCAAGGTGCTGGACGACATCAAGCGCCTGGGCTACACCTACTCCACCAAGGGCGCCATCACCGTGTCCATTTCCGACATCGTGGTGCCGCCTGAGAAGCAGGAGTTGCTGACCAAGGCGGATGAGCAGGTGGAGAACATCGAAAAACGCTACCGCCGCGGCCTGATGAGCGAGGATGAACGCTACAAGTCCATCATCGACATCTGGAGCAACACCACCAACGACTTAAAGGGCCGTGTGATGGGCGTGCTGGACAAGAACAACCCCATCTACATGATGACCAACTCCGGCGCCCGCGGCTCCATCGGCCAGGTGTCCCAGCTGGCGGGCATGCGCGGGCTGATGGCCTCGCCCTCCGGCAAGACCATTGAGTTGCCCATCCGTTCCAATTTCCGCGAAGGCTTAAACGTGCTGGAGTTCTTCATGTCCTCCCACGGCAGCCGTAAATCCCTGGCGGACACCGCGCTGCGCACGGCCGACTCCGGCTATTTGACAAGGCGTCTGGTGGACGTGAGCCAGGAAGTCATCGTGCGCGAGATTGACTGCTTTGAAAACCGCGATGAGAAGATCCGCGGCATCACCGTGCAGCCCATCAGCGAGATTGAGACCCTGGAGGAGCGCATCCGCGGCCGCGTCGCGGCGGAGGATGTGTTTGACCCCATCACGGGCGAGTTGCTCTGCAGCACCAACCAGGAAATCAACCAGCTCTTGGCCCGCAAGATTGCGGATGCCGGCGTGAGCAAGATCATGGTGCGCAGCGTGCTCACCTGCCGCTGCCAAAACGGCGTGTGCGCAAAGTGCTACGGCACCAACCTGGCCCACAGCGGCCTGGTGGACATCGGCGAGGCCGTGGGCATCATCGCCGCGCAGTCCATCGGTGAGCCCGGCACGCAGCTGACGATGCGTACCTTCCACACCGGCGGCGTTGCCTCGGTGGAGGACATCACCCAGGGTCTGCCCCGTGTTGAGGAGCTGTTTGAGGCACGCAAGCCCAAGCGCGAAGCGACGCTGTCGGACCTCTCCGGTCGGGTCACCATCCAAAGCACCAAGAAGCGCCGGGAAATTGTGGTCACCAGTGAACACAACCCCGAAGAAAAGAAATCCTACCTCATCCACTACGGCGCCAGGCTGAAGGTGGAGGACGGCGACCATGTGGAGGCGGGCGACGAACTGATCGAAGGCGCGAAGAACCCCCACCACCTGCTGCGCATCCTGGGCGTGAAGGCCGTGCAGGAATACCTGCTGTCTGAAGTGCTCAGCGTCTACCACAGCCAGGGCGTTGGTCTGGCCGACAAGCACATTGAGGTCATCATCCGGCAGATGCTGCGCAAGGTGCGCGTGGAGGAATCCGGCGACACCAACCTGCTGCCCGGCTCCCTGGTTGACATCTTCCAGTTTGACGAAGCCAACGCGCAGGCCGTGAAGGACTTTGAAGAAAAGGTCGCCCGCGGCGAAGCCGACCCGGATGACGGCCCCCGCGTGGCCAACGCCAAGCGCGTGCTGCTGGGCATCACCAAGGCCTCTCTGGCGACGGATTCCTTCCTGTCCGCGGCCTCCTTCCAGGAGACCACCCGCGTGCTGACCGAAGCCGCCATCAAGGGCAAGACCGACCCGCTGGACGGCTTGAAAGAGAACGTCATCATCGGCAAGCTGATTCCCGCCGGCACCGGCATGCGCCGCTACAAGAACATCGAGTTGCAGGAAACCTACTAATCCTGTCGACAACCTTAAAAAGCCAGCCTCGCGAGGGGCTGGCTTTTGGTTATGGGTTTATTGGTAGTTGTTGTTAATGCTCCAGTCCCTGCTTGATATTGGCGCGGGCAATCGCGCGGATGCCCAGCCCCACGCCCAGCATCAGGACGCCGACGATCATCATCAGCAGCTGTTTTTCGCCAAAGGGCACGCCCCAGATGGTAAAGCGCAGCCCTGACAGGCTGGTGACAAAGGTGCGCCCGATAAAGGCCGCAGTCAGCGCGGCCAAAAAGTTGGCGGTGGAATAAAAGCCGATGTAGAGCGTCTGGTTTTCCTTGGGGATGTTGATGAATGCGACGCTGGAAAAGGCCAGGTTAATGCCGCAGGTGCACAGAAAGCTCCAGATGACGGCGATGGGGAACAAAAAGATCAGGTCCCTGGTCACAAAGGACAGCAAAACATAATGCGGCGCGAACAGCAAAATGCCAACAGACAAGGGTTTTAACCAGTGATGGGCCAGGAAGATCTTGCGCCATACAAAGGTGAAGGCCAACAGCACCAGGATATTGAATGTTGAGATGAGCATGATGAAGGAATAATCCACACTCAACTCCCGCAGCAGGTATACCGTGTAATAGCTGCCCGGCAGGTTCACCACCACGCTCCACAGCACCACCACCAGTACGCTGCGCAGATAGGCCGGCTGCTTCCAGGGCAGCACCAGCAGCGCGCGCAGGTTGATCTTTTTAACTGGGGTTTGGACCGGCAATTCCTTGATGGCGATCAGGCGGATGATGTCAAACACAGCCAACACCAGCGCAAAAACGCGCAGCAGCGTTAAGCCCATCAGCTCCCTGCCATCCTGCTTTAACAGGTCAACAACGCCGGAGCCCAGCAGGTTGAACACCGCCACAAAGATGCCGTTGAGCATGCTGACCAGCGAAAAATACTGCACCCGTACAGAGGACGGGATGTGCGCGATATGCCATACGGACAGGCCTGGCCCGGAAAACGCAGCCAGGGCGTTGACCAAAAAGACGGTAAAGCCCAAAAAGACCAGGCGTGTCTGCGCCGCGACGGGCAAGAAAGGAATAAGCCCGATGAACACGATGTTAAGCAGATGAATCAGCACGCGCACTGCAATCAGGATGGGCTTTCTGTGCTCAAACCGCTCCAGAATAAAAGGTGAGAACAACTGTAGCAGGTTCGCGCCAAAGATAAGCATGGTGATGAGCCCCACAAAGGCGTCATCCGCCTGCAGCACAATCAGCAAACCGGTGAAGAAGTTGCCGCCGATCAGGTTGGCTGATACGTTGGACAGCACGTTAAACACAATCAGGGAGCGGCGGGACTGGTTGCTCTCCTCATCCCCCTGCACAAACCAGCTGGAGGACAAAAACTTGCCCATCCGGGCGAGGACTGCTCTTTGACCGGTGTATCTGGCAGGTGACATACCGACTCCTCGATAAAAATGCTTGCGCAGGGTATTGCGGCGCAAGCATCATTATACAGGGAAGAACCGGTTTAGTAAGCATGCTTGACATAATGCGCAGCAGAAAAACAGCAGGGCATCCGGGTGCCCGGTTCGCATCATAAATCATCCATAAACCGGCCACAGCTTGATCATGAACCTATGCTATAATCAGTCATCCGGCGGCATATTCTGCCGCCACAAGCAGGAGGATGTCATATGTTATTTATGCGTGAAAGGAAGATCTTGATGATCGGGTTGATCCTTGTTGTTTTGTTGTTCAGCTTCACCATCACCGCGAGCGCGGATGATTTTTATAGCCCGAAGGAATCCGTCATTGTATATGACAACCAGGTGGTGTCGCAGATTGACGCGCAGCTTTCAGGCATTGACCTTGAGGCTGTGCGCGCCAAGGAAGCGCTGGTCCTCAACAAAAGCGTAGCGGACATCCAGGCCGCCATCAAGGACGGCAAGCTGACGTATACGGAGCTGACCGCCTTTTACCTGGACCGCATCAAGCGCTTTGACAAAGCGGAAGGCGGCGTCAACGCCATCATCGCGGTAAACCCGGATGCCATCAAGGAAGCCCGGGAAAAAGACGCGGGTGAGAACAAGACGGACAGCCCGGTGTATGGCATGCCGGTGCTGCTGAAGGACAACATCAATACCAGCA
>DUQZ01000084.1 GCA_012837525.1 Clostridiales bacterium
CTTACTTTGAGCCATTGGGGTTCTCCTCCTTGTGAATGTGTTAGCAACATCCATTGTAGCGGAGTCCCGGTGGCTTGCCCATTCCTCCTCACCCTGGGCAAAGTTGCGAACTTCAGTGTACTCTATCTTGTGATGGCGTGCACGCCTGGCGGCACTCAAACACCAACAACTAATACCGCGGCGCCCGAGCAGGAAGAAGCGCCGCAACAGCAGGCGCAGCAGCCCGCGCAGGTGGAGGGCGGCTGTCTTTGTGCCCAGGCCAAACGAATACCAAAGACGGCCGCCCCTCTGTTTTTCTGGCTCTATTGCACCCTGGTAAAATCCATCCTGAAATCAAAATTGGGCGGGATCGGGGATGATTTCATATACATTTTGTTGCGGCCCACAAAATAGAAGGTATGGGTCAGGCCGGTTTCCGGGTTGAAGCACTGGATGGTGGCACCCTTGTAGGTAACGGGCAGCCCCGGAATGGATACCTCCAACTGCAGGCTGACAAAGTTGATCTTGCCGCCATTGAAGTTGAGGATCATTTCGCTCTCGCCTGAGCCTGCCATCAAATCCTGCCCGCTGACAAAGTTCGCAAACGGCGGGTCAAAGCTTACAATATGCATGCCGTCACAAATCCAGGAGCCGGCAAACTTCTCCTCAAAGCCTTCCACGCTCCCGTCATATTCGCCAGCTTGTAAGCCGGGGCGCACGTACGGCGTCCCGCTTTCGCTGTCCCGCAGCGCGCCCGCGGCGTTGAGCAGCACCAGGTCATTGGGGCTGGGTCCCTTGGGGTCCAGGTCCACCAGGATGAAGTCCTCAATGTTGTTTTCACCGGACGTGTCCTGGGACACCTCCCAGGTGCCGGTCGTTACCTCAGTGCCCTCCTCGGTCGGGTAGGTGATGTAGCAAGATCCATCAGCGTTCAAGGTCAATTCGGCCGGGCCCGCGCCCTCGGGCAGGTTGGTATAGCCCTCCCCCGGCGTGTACTCATAGCCGTCCACCACCCAGGTGCCGGCGTAGTCTTTGGGGTTGGCGCCAAAGGAGGGCGGATGCGTGGCCAGCGCGGTCAGGGACAGGCACAACAGGAGGATGAGCAGCAAACAACAGACACGGTATTTCATCTTGGCTCCCTTCTGGCTTGTTTGGTATGAAGGTTTGTTGGAGGCAGATTGCGCTTTGCTTCACCCTCATCATACATCCATCCCAGGCGCCTGCCTACCTACCCGTTTGGGTAGGTAGGGGTTATTCAATTCAAAAAACCCTGCCATGACGAAAATCACAGCAGGGCTTGGGTTTGTGTCAGTCAGGGTTTAGAGTCCATACTTCTTAAGCAGTTCCTCAACGCCCTCCGCGCCCCGTTTCTGGGCCTGGGTGAAGTATTCCTTGGCAAGGTTCAAATCCTTCTCCATCCCCAGGCCTTCGGCCGCGAAAATGCCCAGTTTGACATAGGCGTCCGGGTAGCCATGATCAGCGGATTGCTTGTACAGGGCAAGCGCCTGCTCCAGGTTCTTTTCCACATGCAGCCCATTTTCATAAAAGCGGGCCATGTGGTACATGCCAATGCGGCTGTCGTCCAGGCTCACAGAACGCTCATAGACCGAATGCGCGGCCTCCAGGCTTTGCTCAATGCCCAGGCCATGCTCACGCAGATAGCCGATGATCAGCCACACATTGAGCCGGTGGGTGGACTGGTAGTAGGCGTTATAGGCAGCAAGGTACATCTGCTGCGCCTTTTCCTCATCCTTCTCAACACCCAGGCCGTCTTTGTACAGATGCCCTATGTTGATGTAGGCTTCCGGGTCGTTGGCCAGGGCGCCCAGCTGGAACTCCTCCATGGCTTTTTCATAGGACTGCTCAAAGCCCCGGCCGTCCCGGTGCAGCCGCCCCAGCAGGGTATGGTAGTATCCTAAGCCCGATTCCACGCCCTTTTGGTACAGCTCAATGGCCTTCTGGTAATCCTGCTGCACCACTACGCCTTTTTCATAGTACCAGCCCAGGTGCTCCAGGTAGGTGACAGAGCCCTTGTCCACAGCCTCCTGCAGCAGCGCCACCGCTTTCTCGTCATCCTGCGGCACGCCCCAGCCGTTCATGTGCATAAAGCCCAGGTGGCTCAGCGCCTTGGGATGGGTGGCCGCGGCCTTCTCGTAGTATTCGCGGGCTTTGTCATAGTTCCTCTCCACGCTTTGCCCGGTCTCATACATGAAGCCCAGCTGGATGGATGCCTCCACATTGCCCAGCTCCGCCGCCTTTTCGTAGTATTCGCGCGCGGTTTTCACATCAAAGTCAAACCCCAGCCAGCCATAGAAATGCACGCGCCCCATCCAGAACACGGCTTTATCATAGTTCTGGTGGGCGGCTTTTTGAAGCCAGGCCAGCGCCTGCTCCTCGTCCTTCTCCACACCATCGCCAAACTGATAGCAAAGCGCCGTTTCGTACTGCGCGGGGGCGTAGTCCATCTCCGCTGCCTGTTTTAACAGCAAAAAGGCTTTGTTTAGGTCTTTGTCCACCCCATCGCCTTTTAAGTATTTCATCCCCTCGGTATAGATCTCCTCCGCGGTTTGTTCAGCCAAACCCGGCACGGCTCCGGTTATCAACAGCAGCGCCATCATCAGCGCCAGGGCCTTTTGGGCCCAGGTTTTCATGGAATCCTTCATTGGGTTACTCCTTGTTTTCTTTTTTTCTTGGTCGATAAGCATGCACCTGTGGTGCGAATACGGGAATAGAAACGGGGTTCACCTGTTCAAATGGACTGCTGACAAGATGTGCCCAACCTGTCTTGGTTAAAACATTTCATCAAATTTTGTTTGATTTACGCCCCGGCTGTCACCAATGCCCTGGGTATGGTATAATTTACTGGGGCGGTATCCGCACACAGACCCAGTGGATCACCCCAAAGGAGGTGCTGTTCATGAAAACAAAACCGGTCAAGCTGACCGTGACAGGAATGGCGTATAACAAACACGACGAAGACGAGGCCATGCACATGACCACCTTCGGCACCCTGTCGGGCGACGCCAAGCAGTGGAAGCTGCGCTATACCGAGCGCCACGCCGGCAGCGAAGAAAAACACGACATTACCATGACCATGGGCGAGGGCATGGTCACCGTGGCGCGCAAGGGCGCGTTCGCCAGTGACCTGGTCTTCCGCAAGGGCCACCGCTTTGAGGGCAACTACCAGACGCCCTACGGCGTGCTCAGCATGGGCATTTATCCCACCCAGGTGGATTATTCTGTCAACAAGGACGGCGATGGCGAGGTCAGCCTGCGCTACCAGCTGGACATCCAGGGGCGCTACACCTCCGTCCACAAGCTGGACATCGCCTTTGAAACCAAGAAGAAGGATGGCAGGGCTTAAGGCTATCCAGGCGCGCCTGCGCGCGATTGTGGGCCCCGGCCCCTTCATCCGGCGCGATACCTCCCTGCGCGCCCTCTTTGCCAGTGACGCCAGGGCGCGCATGGACGCCAAAACCTATGAAAACACCGCGCGAAAGCTGCGGGAAGCGGGTTTTATGATCCAGGAGATGGACACCCACCTGCTGATAGACTGGCCCCATGCCGGCTACGCCGCGTTTTTTGACCAACTGCTGGCAAACGCGCCAGCGCAGGCAGCGGAAACAGCCCACGGCCTGGCGCGCATCTATGCCCGGCATGAGGGCGCATTCACGCCCGATATGCTGGATGACGCCAGGCTGGCGCTTCGGCGCTGGGACGCCGGGCAAACCCAGGCGCTCGTCATCCAGGCGGGTGAACAGCTCGCCATCAGCCTGCGGACAAAACAGCCTGTCCCCAGTTATTACCTGCCGCTGCTGCTGACCATGGAAGGAGGGCAAGCATGATCATCACCTATCACGGCCACGCGGAGTTTCTGCTGGAAACAGCGGACGGCAGGCGTGTGCTTTTTGATCCCTTCCCCAGCGAAATCGGCTTTCCGATGCGCCGGGTGAAGGCCGATGTCGTCTGTATCTCCCACCACCATTTTGACCACAACCATGTGGACAAGGTGGACGGCAAGCCCATTGTGATTGACACCGAGGGCACGCACATCCCCCTGCCCGGCATCCGCGTGCGCGCGGTGAAGGCCTACCACGACCAGGAGCAGGGCAGACTGCGCGGCGAAATCCTGTGCACGCGGGTGGAAACGGACGGCCTGTCCGTCCTTCACCTGGGCGATTTGGGCGAGGTACCCGGGCCCGAATTGGCCGAGCAGTTGTTCATGCCGGACATCCTGCTTATCCCCATTGGCGGCACCTATACCTTAGACGCGGACATGGCGGCGCAAACCATCAAGCTGCTGCAGCCCCGCGTCATCATCCCCATGCACTATAAAAGCCCGCAGGGCGGCATTGACAAGATCACCACGCTGGCGCCCTTTGTGGAGGCCATGGCCCCGCTGATTCCCTCCGTCCAGCCCCTCATCCGCGTCACGCGGGAGGATTTGTCCTGCCAGCCCCACCTGGTGGAGCTGACTGTTAGGTAAGAAACACAATGCAGTACCAAGAGCCGCAGCAGGGAACCCCCAAAAAACGCCGCCCCATCACCGCGCGCCGTTTCTTGGATGTGCGCATCCGCTGGTACACGCTGGTGATTGTGTGTGTGATGATTTTGATGATGGGCTGGGTGCTTTCCCGCCAGTATGATGAGGGCATCGCCCGCATGCGCGCCATTGTGGACGAGGCGGATGACCTGGTGTTTGAAAAAGAGCGCGACATCCTGCGCATGGCGGAGCAGGTGCGCCTGGCGCAGACGGATCAGTTTATCGCCAACGAGGCCCGCACCAAGTACGGCTACCTCTTCCCGGGGGAGATCCGCTTTGTGGTGCAAAACCCGGAGGTGCTGGGCCTGCCCACCCGCGCGCCGGACATGACCCCGCCCCCGCAAAACCCCTGATGCGCGCTGAACCCATCAAGCGGGCCGGCGTAATCGCCATTGGCTCCAACTCCACCCGGATGCTGACCGCCACCCTTGGGCAACCGCTCACCAATCTGGTGCGCGGTCGGCTGGAGACGCGGCTCTTCCTGGCGCTGGATGAGGCGCGCGGCCTGTCCAATACGGCCATCAACCGCCTGGTTGACGCCGTTTTTTTGTTGAAACAGCAGGCGCAGGACGCCGGCGCAGAAGTGATCCGACTGATTGCCACCAGCGCGGTGCGCGACAGCATCAACGCGGGCTTACTGCAGGATGCCCTTCAACAAAAAACGGGGCTGTCCATGCGCGTGCTGACCGGGCAAGAGGAGGCGCAGTATTCCTTCCTGGGCGCAGCCTACCCCTATCTGAACAGCCCGCCCATTGGCGTGGTGGATATCGGCGGCGGCTCAACCGAAATCGCGCTGGGCGATGGCGCGGGGCTGGATGTCTGCCGCAGCCTGCAGCTGGGCGCCTCCCGCCTGTTTCTGGCCTGCCCGATGGATGGTCTAACTGCCATGGACCGCGCGCTGAATATTGCCCGCCAGGTGATTGAGGACGGCCTGCGCGGGCTGCGCCTCCCGCCGGATGCCCGCTTTTTGCTGGTGGGCGGCACGGGCAGCGCGCTGATGGGCATACTCAAGGGGCAGCTGCCGCAATCCGGCGCGCCGGATGAGGGCTTTACACTCACCCAGGCGCGGGAGTCCCTGCGCAGGCTTTCGCCGCTTTCGGAACAAGAGCGCGCCAGCCTGCCCGGCATGATGCCGGGACGGGAGCACATCCTGCCCACAGGGCTTGTCATCCTCACCGCGCTGATGGACCACCTGCGCATCAGCGGCATGCAGGTGACCGCCCGCAACAACACGGACGGCTACTTATTTGAGATGTTTCAGCAGTAAATAAAGGCATAAGGACAGATCAGCACGATACCCCTGGGCATGCCCCGGGGGTTTTTTCACGTCCTGTTTTTATGCCCTTTTTCAAATTTGGGATACACCTGCGGCTACCGCGTTGACAAGCGCCCTGCCCCTTTCTATACTGGCAGCAAATAAGAACGCTTGTTCGCTTTAAGGAGTGATGAGGATGACCCATGAACTGCGCGCGCTGCGGGCAATGATGAACCTGTACGGCATTACCAGGAAGGAGGCCGCCCAGGCGATGTATCTATCAACCAGCGCGCTCAACCGCAAGCTGCGCGGGGAAATCGGCCTAACGCGGGAGGAAGCGGCCGCCCTGCGCCAATTGGTGGAACAAAGGAGGCTAACCGCATCTTGAACGCCCGGGATTTATTGGAAAGCTATGGCGACCTGCTGGACAAATCCGCCCTCCTGGCGCGCGAAACCGCCATGTGCAAGCGGCACATGCAGCAGGACGCCGCCAATGCGGCGCACTGGCAGCGCAAGGCCACACGCAACCTAGCGGAGCGCAAGCGGCTGCAAACGCAGATTGGCCGCCGGCAAAAGCAATTGAACTATCTGCTGGCCCATTTGCCGGACGAAGCCCAGCGCCAGGTGCTCACCCTGCGCTACATCAGCCTGATGAGCTACGCGCAAATCAGCGACGCGCTGCATTTTTCGGAGCGTCATATCTACCGCCTGCACCTGCGGGGCGTAAGGGCGCTGGACGCGCTGCTGGCCTGATGGACACCCAAAATTCCCTGCGCGATTTGGCGCGCGAAGCCCTGCGGCAGATGATTTTGGACAGCAAACTGTCCGCGGGTGACCTCATCAAGGTCATCAGCATGCAGGAGGAGGAAGAAAAGCACGATACCCCGCGGGACTTTGTCATCCAGGTGATGGAGGACGCGCCATGAGCCAGGCACCCCGCCTGCTTATTGACCCCGCCGCCTTCAACGCCTGCTACCTGCCGCATTTGCAGGCGATTCAGCGCACCCAGATCTTCTATGGCGGCGCGGGTTCGGGCAAGTCGGTCTTTTTGGCCGCCCGCGCGGTGCTGGACGCCCTCACCGGGCGCAACACGTTGATTGTACGCAAGGTTGCCCGCACGCTGCGGGCCAGCTGCTTTGCGGAGGCGCAAAAGTGCATCGCCCGCTTTTCCCTGTCTGACTTCTTTAGAATCAACAAGACAGAGATGAGTATCACCTGCGTGCGTAACGGGGCACAGCTGCTCTTTTTGGGGCTTGATGATGTGGAGAAGATCAAGTCCATCACCCCGCTTTCAGGCGCCCTGACAGACATCTGGGTGGAGGAGGCTACAGAGACCGCCTACCACGACATCAAGCAGCTGGAAAAGCGCCTGCGCGGCGCAAGCGCGCACACCAAGCGGCTCACCCTGTCCTTTAACCCGGTCTCCCGCGCGCACTGGATCTACCGCCAGTATTTTTCCGATTTCCCGGAGGATAAAGGTCTCCTCAAAACAGACAGCCTGCTCATTTTGCGCACCACCTACCGCGACAACCGCTTTTTGACAGCGGATGACCGGGCTGGCATGGAGAACGAGCACGACCCCTACTTCCGCCAGGTCTACACGCTGGGTGAGTGGGGCGTGGTGGGCGGCGCGGTGTTTACCAACTGGCGCGTGGGCGAGGTGCCAACCGATCTTCCTATGACCAGCCTGCGCTGCGGGCTGGACTTTGGCTACGCGCAGGACCCAGCCGCCGCGGTGCTGGCCAGCTTCGACCCCAAATACAAGCGCCTGTACATCCTGCGGGAGTTTCGCCAGACCGGCCTGACCAACGATCTGCTGGCGCAAAAGCTGCTTACCCTTGCCGGCAAACTGCCCATCACCTGTGACTCGGCGGAGCCCAAGTCCATCGCGGAGCTGCGCCGCCTGGGCGTGTACGCCCTGGCGGCCAAAAAAGGGCCGGACAGCGTGCTGCACGGCCTGCAATGGCTCAACCAACAGGAGATCATCCTCTCCCCCGCCTGCACCCACCTGCGGGAGGAATTGCTCAACTACCGCTATTTGCCCGATCACGAGGGCGGCTATCTGCCCCGCCCCACAGGGCCGGATCACTTAATCGACGCCCTGCGCTATGCCATGGAGGGCGACAGCACCGCCCGCGCCGCGCAGGCGGTCAAGCGATAGCGCGGCGGGATTGGTTCAGGCGTCTTTCATCAGGCGCAAAAACAGCCGTTTTTGCTGTTGCTCCTCAAGCTTTCCCGCCCCGGCGAAGCTCAGGATTAACTGCACAATCACCAGGTAAAACCAGGGCGGCATCAGGACCATCGCGATGGCGTACAAAACCCCTGAAAGAACAGCCATCCAGCGCAGGCGCAGCAGCCAGGCCAGGCCACAGGCTACGGTGGCGATGGACGCCATGATCAGATGGGGCGTTGTCACCGCCACGCCAAGGGTAATCCCCAGCGATTTGGCCGCGGCGTCAAAGGTTGATGTCCCTATGTTCTTGACCGCTGCCATCGTTTTGTCCATAAAGGCAAACACAAACGCGAGCGTAAGCACCCCAAGGATAAA
>DUQZ01000085.1 GCA_012837525.1 Clostridiales bacterium
AGGGCCGCGCCATAGGTCAAAGCGCCCGTGTTGGCCAGCGCCTGCAGGATACCGACGGAGGCGGAGGAGCTTTGGATGATGGCCGTCACCACCGCGCCCAACAGCACGCCAAAGAGGGGGTTTGAGAACAATACCAGCATCTCGCGGAAGGAGGGGATTTCCGCCAGCCCGGAGACCGCCAGGGACATCTGCTCCATCCCAAACATCAATACGGAAAAACCCAGCAAAATGCCCGCGGTGTCGCGCTGCCGCCTGGACGCCATCAGCATGATGATGCCCACAAAGGCCAACAGGGGCGAAAAGGTGGAGGGCTTGAGCAGGGTCATGAAAAAATTGTCGCTTTGAATGCCGGTTAAGGACAATATCCAGGGGGTGACTGTGGTGCCCACGTTGGCGCCCATCACCACCGGGATGCCCTGGGAAAGCTGCATGATGCCGGAGTTGACAAAGCCCACCACCATCACCGTGGTGGCGGAGGAGCTTTGGATGATCGCCGTCACCGCGGCGCCCAGGGCCACTGCCTTGAAGGGATGCCGGGTCAGGTTCTCCAGAATCGGGCGCAGGCGCCGGCCCGCGCGCTTTTCCAGCGACTCGCCCATGATATGCATTCCGTACAAAAACATGGCCAATCCACCCAGCAGGTGGAACACATCATATACGCTCATTCATTTCCTCCGGTGCAGACTCAAACTCTTTCCCATACTACACCATAGGCAGGATAACGAAAAAGGAAAATGATGTCAATTCGCAGCGCCAATACGTGCACATCGCTAAAAGCGCACTTCCAATACCAGGTAGCCATTTGCGCCTGAGCGAAACAGTCATGAAACAGTACAAAGCAAAACCAAACAAATATCACATTTTACTTGACATGCTCGTTAATTTTTGTATAAATCATTATATATTGTTTTCATTATTATTTAATTATCACCACAGTTTATTGATAGAACCACCAAAAACAGCATCACATCAAAACAATCATCGCGCTGCTGATTTGCGTCATGCTGCAGGGGCTGATTATGCCTGCGCTGGCGTCCCCTTCAGCTCCCAAAAAGCTGGAAGGCATGCTGTTTAGTGATTTTACAATCACCAAAGAGAACGGCGACCCGGTAGGCGATAACCTGCACCTCGGCAACCGCGTTCGCCTGAATATGAATTGGGCGGCGCCAAAAGAATACGATTATAACTTAAACGAAGGGGATTATTTCGAGCTGGAACTATCCAGCCTGCTCACGGTTCCGCTGTTCCCGGGAAACATTGATTTTGCCCTGCGAGACGAGAACAATAATATCATCGCCAATGGCCATATCGATCCAAAATCACCCGGCGGCGGCACTGTGCGCATCACCTTCACAAAGGCAGTTGAAGGTAAAGCGGAAGTCAAGGGAAACCTTTATATCATCGCGGGATTTGTGGATACGGATGAAAACATCGGCAACACGGAGATCTTTACCATAGCGTATGGCGCGGAAGTGTATGATTTCCCGCCCATCAGTATCCAGCCAAAGCCGGTGGACAGCGTAGTAGATGAGGCAATCAGAAAGTGGGCTGGTGTTGTCAGGGTACAACAAGAGGACGGTACAACCATTTCAGTCCCGGACCGTGCCAGATGGACCATCCGGGTGAACGCGCAAGAAAAGCCCATGACCAACATCGTGCTCAAGGATCGGTTTACACAACCCGAAGGCGCGTCCGTCCCGATGGTGCTGTTTGAAGACAAATTTCAACTGGAGCGTGTGTTATACAAGCTGAACGCTCAGGGCGAGGTAGAAAGTTTTGACGCACGGTTTGAAACACTCACCATCGACAAAAATGACCCTAGGTTAGCAATTGACCCGGACGGGCAAGGGTTTACCTTCAATCTCGGTGACGCCCAGCAGGTAAAGGATATCACCAATGACCCGAAGTATGACGCCTTTAAAGACCGCTATATTACCTATTTGCTCCGCTACGAATCCACCTATGAACCGGGTTTGCGGCTGAAAAACAGGGTTGAAGGCAGTTTCAATCCTGGGCCTCCTGTTATCAAAGAAAGTAGTTATTATGCCCAGGAAGCCGGCGGCGGCGGTGACGCGACGCAAGCCAATTTCCTTGCCCAAAAGCGCTGGAGCAATGGCGTACCCGCGGACTATACGAAGATTCGTTTAACCTTGCTGCGGGATGGCGTGGCATTCGACGCCCCGGATCATGTAGTTACAGAGGTAAACCAAACAACCTTCAACTACACGTGGTCCCAGCTGCCTGTCACAAACCCGGTTACAAACGAAAAATACAGGTATTCGGTCGAGGAAGCCGGTGTCGTAGACGGTACCATCACCATTGACGGCCGTGTCTATGCTGTTAACCAGGAGGGAAATGTTATCACCAACACCTACCAGGTGCCCACGATTGAGGTTGTCGCCACCAAAACCTGGGATGGCGGCCCCTCGGCGGATCACACCGCTGTGGCACTCATTCTCTCGCAACAAATTACAGGCGGTACTGCAGAGGTTGTGGCCGATCCAGCGCCCGCCGTCACTGGCAGTGCGCCTGCCTTTACTTATACCTGGAGCAACCTGCCGGCCACAGACCTGGCGGGCAGTGCGTATACCTATACTGTTTCAGAAGCCGCAGTAACTGCCGGGGAGCGCGTTATTAACGGCAACACCTACGCGGTGAATCAGGCGGGCAACGATATCACCAATACCTATCTTGATCCGGAAAAAGCCCTGATAAACCTGGCGCTTAAAAAGGAATTGTCCGGCGATACGCTCAAGGCCGGCGCGTTTACATTCCAGCTGTTTGGTGAGAATCCAAGCGCTCCGGCACTTGAAACAAAAACCAACGCGGCAGATGGCAGCGTCACCTTCAGCCTGCAGTTTGACCTGGCCGGCAAATACATTGTGCATGTAAAGGAGATTGCAGGCGCTATTGATGGCATGACCTATGACAGCAGTGTCTACAAGTTGACGTATGAGGTGAAGCTGGCAGCTGGCAGCAAACTGCAGGCGGAACTGACGGAGGTGCGCAGGAATGATGCGGTCATTGACAAAGCCGCGCCCATCGTGTTTAAAAACGAGCTGGTGACCCCCTCACCCACCCCGACCGCTACGCCAACTGCCACCCCAACAACCACCCCGACAACGCCGCCGGTGTCCGAACCGCC
Organism: Clostridiales bacterium; assembly: GCA_012837525.1. Lineage (GTDB taxonomy): Bacteria > Bacillota > Clostridia > Christensenellales > Aristaeellaceae > UBA6115. The sequence continues at coordinate 3,146 of DUQZ01000085.1, forward strand.
TACGCCGACCTACCCCACTATCACGGTGCCGCTGTCTGTAAAAAAGGAATTGAAGAACGGTACATTGAAAGCCGGTGCCTTCACTTTCCAACTCAAGGACAAATCAGGCAAAGTGCTCTCTGAGGTCACCAACGCAGCGGATGGCAGCGTAGTCTTCCCAGACCGCACCTTCTCAAAGGAAGTCAGCAATTACCTCTACACCATCAATGAGGTCAAGGGCGCTGATTCCAGGATGACTTATGACACCACCGTGTATACCGTCAAGGTTACAACCAGGGCTGTTGGCGGGGCATTGCAGGCCACCGTGGATATTGAGAAGAACGGTGTGCCCTTCGCTGGCAAAATGCTCTTTACCAACAAACTGCCCGCGCCGCCCACCGGTGATTACACCATGCAGACACTGCTGCTGCTATTGGGTGCATCCCTGGTGATGCTAAGCGCCGCGTATGTAGTAAAATCCTGGCGCGGTAAGAAAGCGGACACAAAATAGCACCTTAGTAATTAACCCATCACATCTACCGCCCGCGCGCAAAGCAGCGTGGGCGGTTCTTTGTGCTTGCACATGCAAAAACCGCCGCGCGGCGGTTTTTGCATACGGGTCAATTTTGCTTATTTCTTCTTCATGGTGAAGGCGTCCTTGCCCGGGTAACTGGCCTTTTCGCCCAGCTCCTCCTCAATGCGCAGCAGCTGGTTGTATTTGGCCACGCGCTCAGAGCGCGCGGGCGCGCCGGTCTTGATCTGCCCCGCGTTGACGGCGACCGCCAGGTCGGCGATGGTGACGTCCTCCGTCTCACCGGAGCGGTGGGAGATGACGGTGTTGAGCCCGTTCTCATGCGCCAGGCGGATGGCGTCCAGGGTCTCGGTTAAGGAGCCGATCTGGTTCAGTTTGATTAAGATAGCATTAGCCGCCTTTTCCTTGATGCCGCGCTCAAGCCGGCTTACGTTGGTGACAAACAGATCATCGCCCACAATCTGCACGCGGTCGCCCACCTTGGCAGTCAATTTCTGCCAGCCTTCCCAGTCCTCCTCATCCAGCGGGTCCTCCAGGGACACGATGGGGTAGTCATCAAGCAGGCCTTCCCAGAAGGTGACCAGCTCATCGGTGGTGAAGGTCAGCCCGGTCTTGGGCATCTTGTAGCCGCTGTCCGCCTTCCATTCGCTGGCGGCGGCGTCAATGGCCAGGGCAACGTCGCGGCCCGGCTCATAACCGGCAGCTTTGATAGCCTTCAGGATCAGATCCAGCGTCTCGCGCTCACTCTTTAAGTCCGGCGCGAAGCCGCCCTCATCGCCCACCGCGGTGGCCAGGTGTTTGGAGTTCAGCAGCTTTTTCAGCGCCTGGTAGACCTCCACGCCCCAGCGCAGGCCTTCATGGAAGCTCTTGGCGCCCACGGGCATGATCATGAACTCCTGCACGTCCAGGTTGTTCGCGGCGTGCGCACCGCCGTTTAGGATGTTCATCATGGGCACGGGCAGTACCGCAGCCTTTTCCCCGCCCAGGTTGTGGAAGAGGGACTCGCCCTTGGCCTTCGCGACCGCCTTGGCATAGGCCAGGCTGACCGCCAGGATGGCGTTGGCGCCCAGGCTGGTCTTGTTGGGGGTATTATCCAGCTTGATCATCGCGTCATCCAGCGCCTTTTGGCTGGCCCATTCTTTACCAACCAAAGCCTTCGCGATCTCGTTGTTGATGTGGGAAACCGCCTTGGACACGCCCTTGCCGGCAAAGGCGTTCTTGTCGCCATCGCGCAGCTCGTGCGCCTCAAACTGGCCGGTGGACGCGCCGCTGGGCGCGGCAGCCAATCCCACAGTGCCGTTATCAAGGACGACTTCTGCTTCAGTTGTGGGGAAACCACGGCTGTCAATCACCTGACGGCCTTTGATGGATGTAATTTTCATGTTGCTCTCCTTTCGCGCGTACCAAATAAAACGCTACACAGGAATGATACCCAAATCCCCTCATTCCTATTACAAGCGGTCTTTTTTTGCGAAAAAGGTTTACAAACCGGATTTTATGGTTATAATAATTATATAAGAATTATTCTTATTAAGGGCGCAGCGCGCGCCCAGAATAAGAAAAAACAACAGAAAGGGATGTATTTATGGACAACATTCAGAACACCACCTATCACCGCATGCCGTTAATCGGCGACAAGGCGCCGGAGTTTGAGGCCGTCACCACCCAGGGCCCCATCAACTTCCCCGCGGATTATAAGGGCAAGTGGGTCATCCTCTTCTCACACCCGGCCGATTTTACCCCGGTGTGCACCACCGAGTTTATGACCTTTGCCACCATGGCGGATGAGTTCAAGGCCATCAATACCGAACTGGTCGGCCTGTCGGTGGACTCCCTCTACGCCCACATCGCCTGGCTGCGCCGCATTCAGGAGATTGAGTGGAAGGGCATGAAAAACGTGGAAGTGATGTTCCCGCTGATTGAAGACATCCGCATGGAGGTCTCCAACAAGTACGGCATGATCCAGCCCGGCCAAAGCAACACCCAGGCCGTGCGCGCCGTGTTTGTGATTGACCCGGAAGGCATCATCCGCACCATCCTGTACTACCCGCTCACCACCGGCCGTAATTTTGATGAGATCAAGCGCATCGTGCTGGCCCTGCAAAAGGCGGACAAGGACAAGGTGGCAACCCCGGCTGACTGGCGCCCGGGCGAGGACGTCATCGTGCCCACCGCGGGCTCCTGCGGCGTGGCCAAGGAGCGCATGGAAAGCAAGGACGAGGACATGACCTGCCTGGACTGGTTCCTGTGCTTCAAGAAGGATAAGAACTAAGCAGACAGCCAAGCATGACCAATGCGTAAAAACCCGCCCAGGTTTCGAGCGTGCCTGGGCGGGTTTCTTGTGTGTGGTTCTAGAAATGAGTTTTAATTGCCGCGCTTGCGCCGCAGGATGTACGCGCCCATAAACAGGAGGGGCACAATGACAGCCAGGGTCATCAGCAGCCGGAAGCTGTGGTCCCCGGTGGGCGGGGACGGCAGTTTGTTGGTAAACACCATCTCTCCTGCAAAGGGCACACCGTCTTTTTCGATATTGACGGTCGCCTGAAGTGCCCCGTCAACCGCTTTTGTGGTGACCTTGACGGTGTAGACCCTTGTGTCATAGGTCATCCTGGCGTCAGCGCCCTTGACCTCGCTGATGGTGTAGAGATAGTTCGTGACTTCTCTGGTAAAGGTGCGGTCCGGGAAGACGACCGTGCCATCCGCAGCGTTTTTGGCCTCCGCCAGCACCTTGCCGGTTTTATCCTTCAACTGGAAGGTAAAGGCGCCCGCCTTCAGCGTGCCATTCTTTAATTCCTTCTTTACAGAAAGCGGCACATTGATCTGCGGATAGGGCGTGGGCGGGTCGGTGACTGGCGGGTCTGTCTGTAACAGGGGGCTCAGTTGTCGGTGAATCCGTAGCCGGCGGGTCTGTGACAGGCGGATCAGTCACCGGCGGCTCAGTGACCGGAGGGTCAGTAGCTGGTGGATCAGTTACTGGCGGGTCTGTGACAGGCGGATCCGTAGCCGGAGGATCCGTGACTGGTGGGTCTGTCGACGGTTCAACAGACGGCGCAACCGAGGGCTCCGGTGACGGTGCAGTAGAAGGCTCAGCGGAAGGTTCGCCTGACGGCTCTGTGGAAGGCTCAGTTGTTGGTTCCTCAGACGGCTCCGGCGTGGGTGATGTGTATTGGTTGACAAACGCAAGCGCGCCATCATACAGCCTGCCGTTTAAGAAGTATTCGTACTTCTCTATCGCCAGCGCGCCCTGTTCGTCCTCTGCGGCCGTCACCTTCACGGTAAACAACTTGCCGGTGTCATAGGTGTAGCCCTCCGCGTTGCCCGCAGTTTCCTTCACCTGGTAGTTGTATTCACCTGGCGCTGTAATCTGCGGCGGCAAAATGCTGATCTTGCCCTCCGCGTCATGGGTGATGCCCTCCTCAATCAGCACACCGTTTTGCCACAACTCAAACTGGAACTGACCCGCGCTGAGCGCTTGTCCTTCCAGCAGTTTGGTCAACTCAAGCCGCGGCTGCGCAGGCTTGTAAGCCCTGTTGATGAAAGCGGGTGTGCCGGGGGCGGATTCTGTTTGCGTGTTCAAATCGCGGAAGGACAATGCGGATTGCAGCTCATAGGTGCCGTCCTCCAGTTCAACCGCGGTGATTGTAACCGTCACTTCAAAGAGCCGTTGGTCCAAAAGCCCCGCGTCACTGCCCGCGGGTATCTCCTCCCGCAGCAAGTAGCGGTAGGTGCCCGGCTAGTCAAAACTGATCGCGGGGAAAACGACCTTTCCTTGTGCGTCGTTGGCCGCTGTCACGCTTAGATCACCCGGGGAGGCCGGGTCCAACTTGGTCAGCGTGAAGCGATAAGCGCCTTCATCCAAGGGAGCTTCCTCTGCTTCAGTTCCCGCATAATACAAGGACTTGTCCGCCTCAATCTCCACATCAACCGGGGCCAGTTTCACCTCGTTTTCAAAGCCGCACAGCACAAAGATCAAACCGCCCTTGAACATGAGCGCGATGGCCGCGGCCGACAGGGTGGTCTCGCCGTTTTGCATGGGCATGACGCCGCCAGCGCGATACATCTTCTCTGGCGGCGGCAGCAGCCAGAACTCCGCCTCCTGCACGCATTCCTTCTGCGCGTCATAGATGATATTGCCCCATTCCTCCTCAGGCGGGACGACTTCTTTCACAACCAGCTGCGTCACGCCGCTGATCCTGGCATCAATCCAGACATTCTTAAACAGGATGACGCCATCCGCATCATTGGTAGTGATCCCCAGCAGCTGATCCGGCTTGTCCGGCTCGCGCTGATAGATGCCAAAGGTAAATTGCCCGTCCTGAAGGGTGCCGTATTTCAGTTTTTTAAGGGCGCGCAGGCTAAAGGGGATTTTGCCAAGGGGAATGTTGGGGTATTCAACATAAGCCGGCAGTGACCATACTTCAATTTCCCGTTCCAGCAAAGGGTAATAGCCTTCCAAGGTCTCGATTTCCATCAGATGGTACCTATATTCGACTGTTTTCCCATCCACATTGTCCTCAGTGATCAGGTTGGGGATATAGACCATCCCGTTTTCATCACTTGTAAAAACATGCGCCTTATGCTTTTCAACCATGCTGGGCGCTTCGCCTTGCGCCGGGACGCTGCCCAGGTAGCCTTCAGACCAATTCGGGTCATATTTTTTAACTTTCAGGATAAATTTGACGCCTGGAAGCGGTTGACCAGTGAAGGCATCCACCTTTTGGAAGATGATGCTGCCCTCCTGGGCCAGGTTGACGAAATCAACCGCTTGATGCTGCCCGTTCTCGATGATTACCTGTTGAACAACCGGGTACTCCGCCAGGTTTTCCGCAAAGACATGGCCAGGCGGCGTGCGGGTTTCCACAACATAGTATTCACCGTCCTCCAGATCGGTAAAGGCGGCAGCGCCGGTTCCCGCAGCCGTTTCTACCTCATAGGGGGAAAGATCTTTCACAACCTCCCAAATCTCGTCCCCGCGGCGGCCTTGAAGGTTTTCAATCACAACGGTTTCTGTAGAAAACGCAGTGCCATCGCCTGTCAGCACCCAATAGGCATCCGCCTGGCCAGAATCTGGTTTGAGCAAAATGAATGCCGCGCCAGCCAAGGCCTGGGCCCAGCCGGCGTTCCGCCCCATGCCTGAATTCAACGCGCGGGGATCCCCGGTTTTAAAAATTGTAATCGTCCGGTCAATCGGGGTGTTTGCGACCAGATAATCATTCTCTCCTATCTCTGCTTGATCAAAATCCTGCGCTGTAAACGCCAGCGGTGCCGTCAACGGCGCATAGCCCGGGATGCCGGTCAGCTCTTCAAGGTAATAGGTGACCGGCTGATCTGTCCCCGGCCAATAGGTGGGCAAGCCTGGAATCAGGATGTATCCTGCCATGTATCCTTCCATCACGCGTCCGGAAGCAAAGACAAACGCCTGCGCCTCATCCGGGAAAAACGCGGGCAGGATGGTCCGGCTCAGCAAAGGCATTTTGTGGTAGTTCAGGTACTCCTTCACACCCTCTTTTTCACGGTAGACGCGGAAGGTCGCGCCTTTAAGGGGGCGCGGGTTATCCGCCAAATCAGCGCCGTCATATTTGATAAATATGGCATGGAAACTGGCGGGATAGTTGATGACGGGTGAGTGCTTGCTCAGGTTGACACCCGCTTTTACCACAAAGGGCTGCCAGATGCTATCCCAGCCTGAGTTGTCAAAGCCGTAATCCGGTCCGTCAAAGGCTGTGCAGCCCGGCAGCATGTTTACTTCCCTGACAAAGTATTCCCCTTCGGGCAAGCCTTCGATCAGCACCTGGCCTTCATCATCCGATACATAGCGCGTCGCGTCATCCAAAGCGCCCAGGGCGCTTTGTTCAGCATTCCAAAACTGCGGTTCGCCCCCATCATCCAGCTGGTACACAACAAATTCCGCGCCCTGTACCTGCTCCCCCGCGTACTCCATCACCGCCATCTCGGCCAGGAATTCTTCCCCTTCCATCAGGGCCTAGGGATAATACGCCTTTTGCAAACGGATACCGCCTGTTGCGTCCTCCGTTGCCCGCCGGATCTGGAACTGCAGTTTCGTCCCTGCAAGCGCGTGGTTCATGATGACATATTTTGCCTGGTCATCCTGGATATAGCCTTCCGGAAAGCGGTAGTTCTCGCCAATGGGGAACAATTCTTCCAGCAATTCAAGATAGACAACAGACAAGCCATCCGGCACATCCCCAATCCGTGCGTAGCCATTGGCATCCGTATATATCCCATGCACCTCATTTGATACCTGGTGATGCTTGTAGGACACCCAGATGCCTTCCGCAGGAACAAATACGCCTGGGTTGTCCGGGTCCTCAATGGTCACCTCCACCTCTATCACATTGCGCCCGGGCGGATGTGACGGCCTGAGGCTGCCCTCAGTTGTATCCTGCGCCTGAATCGGCACATACATCAGCAGCAGCATAGTAATCATCAGCAGCGCCACTAACTGTTTAAACCGCTTTGGCATATTTTTATGTCCTCCCAATTGAATAATGAACATGTTATTTGGCCAAATATACCATATTTTGGGTTTTTACACAACTTTTTTGCAATAATAACCACAATATTTAGTGATTGATGACGCCTTTGTCTGTATTTTTATTGTATTTTGGCGCATTTATTTGTGTCATTGTCACACATTTCGCAGCGAACAATGATTCAGATCCGATCATGTCGCTCGCGCCCGGTCTGCCTGCGGGTAAAACAGACAAGACCTCCAAAACTCATACTTGCACAAATCCTGATTCAGTGATAGACTAATGGATGCGGCTCATGGTTGCGCGCCATGAATCCGGAAGTTATGCGCCAAGAGGTAGATTCCATGAAGAAAGACATCCATCCCAATTACGGCAAGGCCACCGTACGCTGCGTGTGCGGTGAGACCTTTGAGACCGGCTCTATCCGCAAGGAAATGCGCGTGGACATCTGCTCCAAGTGCCATCCCTTCTATACCGGCAAGCAGAAGCTGGTGGATACTGGCGGCCGTGTGGATCGCTTCAAGCGCCGCCTGGAAAAGGTGGAAAAGGCAGCCGAAAAGGCCTGAGCCTTGTCCGTTTTCACACGCCATGAAGCCCCGATCAGGGGCGTTTTTGTTTAAACTGAACGCACTCATTAACGCTGCCATGAGCCGGTCCTTTTCCGTCTCC
>DUQZ01000086.1 GCA_012837525.1 Clostridiales bacterium
TACTGGATATACAGACGGCAGCGCTGAGATTGTGCTATCCGACCCCTTTTATCATCAATGGAAACTGCCGCCCAAAGAAGGCGAAGAATAACAAACAGCTGCTCATGACGGCAGCTGTTTTTATATATTTAGAAACAAAACCGCGCGATGGCCTGACCGACACCGTCCTCATCATATGGGGCGGTAATGGCATCCGCTTGCTGCTTGATGGTATCCACGGCGTTGCCCATCGCGACACCTAAGCCAGCGTAAGCAATCATAGACAAATCATTCAACTGGTCCCCAAGCGCCATAATGTGCGCGGGATTAACCCCAACATGCTGTGCCAGTACATCCAGGCCTTTCCCTTTGTCAGCCCCAACCGGCATGATTTCAAGGTTTCTGCCGCCGGAACTGGTGACTTCAATCCCTTTGATGTCCAAAAGCGCTGTCTGGATGTCTTTTGACGCGTTGTCATCCTGATCAAATATCACGAAAAATTTATAGATTGGTGTGTCAAGCACTGCCTTGGTGGCATCAAGCCCCATGCGATAGGTCACCCGCTGCTTGAGTTTGGCCAGGTGCTCCTCATTGCGCTCAGAGATATGTCGCGGGATCGTCCAGCGGTTGGTCACAGTCTTTCTGCCAAAGATATAATAGCCCTCATTAAAGGCTTCCAGCACATCAAATACGGCGTAAACTGAGGCAGTATCCATGATTGTTTCGTGGATGCGCTCACCGTAGGGGCTTAAGTCGACCACCGCACCGTTTGTACTGATGATGGGGCATGTGATGCCCTCATCTACCATGATTTGCGCCGCGTTTTCCGGGTAGCGCCCCGTCGCAGCGGCAAAGATGATGCCCGCGTCCTGGGATTTTTTTATCATCTCTTTGTTGTAATCCGATATACCGCCTTCACGGTTTAATAAGGTGCCGTCAAAATCCGCGGCGATTAAACGAATGTCTGCTGTCATCAGGTGTGTTCCTTTCAAAAGGGCGGCGCGATTGAAAACTGCTTGCCGCGCAGGCTGATTAGGGGGCAGGAAGCCGGGAAGCCAAGCCTGGTCGCGCAAAGCCGTAAACTGCGCGCCTTATACGTTTTGTTGGCATCCCGATCACCATACACATCATCCCCCAAAAGCGGATGGCCCAAGAAGGCCATGTGCGCGCGGATTTGGTGCGTGCGCCCTGTGTGCAACCGTACCAGCAAACGCGAAACCTGTCCAGCCACCAACACAGCGTATTCTGTGATGATTTGTTTGGATCCGCTCACCTGTTGATGATGGACCTTGACCCGCCCGGCCGCGCTGTCCTTGGTCAGCCAGTTGGTGACGACCCCCAGCGGCGGCTTGGGTGACCCCAGTATTTCACAGACGTATTCCTTTTCTACCTGGTTGTCCTTAAATGCCTGAGATAAGGCTTCCTCTGCCGCTTTGTGTTTGGCGATAACCATCAAGCCGCTTGTCTGGTTGTCCAGCCGGTGAACCAGGAAAGGCTGGGAAGAAGAATCCAAACAATCCTGTGCCCAGGTGAGCACATTAAACCCGCTGCTTTCTTCTTCGTCCGCGCTGATACCAGCCGGTTTATTGATGATGATGCAGTCATCATTTTCAAACAGCACGGGAATTTGCTGCGCCTTGGCAAGCGTATACAAAAGGACGCTGTCACCAGGACGAAGCGGGACATTGTCCTGTACCTTCTGCCCGTTCACCCGGATATCCTTGGTTTTAAGCGCTTTTCTGATGGCAGCAGGCGGCAGCAGTGGCAGCTCCCGTTCCAGCGTGGACAGCAGCAAGCCATTTCGTTTTACAACAATCTCAAACCGGCTCAAAATAACCTCTTCCCATAACATGATTTGAAATCCAGTGTAGATAGGCAACCAGCAGATGTCAAGAATGCATATATGCGGGACAGATTTTCAATCTTTGGTCATAAATACAGGAGAAATACAAATTAATCGTTGTATAAACTCTCACCCATATGTAATATCACCCTTATATTCGCTTGAAGCGAAGAAAAAGAAGGAGGTCAGGATGTCATGAAAAAGCGCTCAATACTCTCAATGTTGGTTGTAATCGCTCTGATTATTTCCGCTGCTCTGCCAGTTTTGGCGGAAGATGTCATTAAGATCGGCGGGATTGGCGTCCTGTCCGGCAAGTATGGTATGTACGGTCTGGCCGTCCGTGAAGGTGTTGATCTGTATGTCAAACAGATCAACGAAAAAGGCGGCGTGCTGGGCAAGCAGGTTCAGATCCTGTGGGAAGACACCCAGGGCAACGCGTCTGAGGCCATCAACGCCTACCTGAAGCTGAGCGACATGGATGTAGTTGGTTATATCGGCGCGGTGCTGTCCGGCGAATCAAAGGCCCTGGCAGAAGTGACGGCTGAAGACGGCGTACCGCAGATCAGCCCCTCCGCAACCGACTATGATGTCACCACCGGCCGTCCCAACGTGTTCCGCACCTGCTTTTTGGATCCTTTCCAGGCAAAAGCGGTTGCTGAATACATGGCAGCAGAAGGCATCAAGAAAGTCGCTGTGCTGTATGACAACGCGACGGATTATTCAAACGGCCTGTATGAAGCGTTCAAAGCAAAGAGCGAAGAACTGGGCGTTGAAATCGTTGCTGCTGAAGCCGCAGCCTACGGCGACACGGACTATAAAACACAGCTGACCACCATCCAGAACGCAAAACCAGAGGCAGTCTTCCTGCCCTATTACGGCGCGGACGCAGCCCTCATCCTGGCGCAGGCCAAGGAGCTGGGCCTGGATGTCAATTTCTACGGCGCGGACGGCATTGCGGACATTGTAGACTATGTCGCGGACAAATCCGTGCTGACCAAGGTCGTTTACACGGATCACTTCTCCACCGACGCGCAAAGCGAGATTGCAGTCAACTTTGTGAAGGCCTTTGAAGCGGAATACGGAAAGGCGCCTACCATTTCCTTCTCCGCCACCGGGTATGACGCCGCTGTTGTGCTGTTGGCCGCGATTGAAGCGGCAGGCTCGACTGACGCCAAAGCGATTGTGGATGCCATCAAGGCCACCAACCTGACCGCGGTGTCCGGCAACATCACCTTTGATGACCACAACGACCCCATCAAATCAATATTCTTCCAGACCTTTGACGGGGAAGGCAACAAGTTTTTCCTCAAGCAGGTGGATCCATAAATCCTGTAGTTTAACACCTCAATAAGGGGGGGAGCCATCCTCCCCTCATTCTTTATGTAAGTAGGCCTTGCTGCAGGAGTGATTGCATGAACTTGTTTTTAAATCAGCTGATCAACGGCTTGCACGTTGGCAGCATCTACGCCTTGATCGCCTTGGGATATACCATGGTGTACGGCATTGTGAAACTGATCAATTTTGCCCACGGCGACATCATTATGGTGGGCGCATATACAGCGGTAATTGTGCTGATGACCCTTGGCTGGTCCGCGCCTGTCGCGCTGCTGGCCGCGGTTGTGGTCTGCGTCATATTCGGTGTGCTCATTGAGCGTATCGCGTACAAACCCTTGCGCAACTCACCCCGGATTTCCTCCCTCATCACCGCCATCGGGGTCAGCATGCTGCTGCAAAACGCGGCGCTGCTGATTTTTGGCGCGCAACCCCAACCCTTCCCCACCGTATTGAATATTGAACCCATCAAGCTAAACGGCATTCAAATCAGCTTTGTCACCTTGCTGACTGTTGGTATATCCGCTGTACTGATGATCCTGCTGCAGGGCTTTGTCATCGGCAGCAAGGCTGGCAAGGCCATGCGCGCCGCCAGTGAGGACTATACGACCGCGCAATTGATGGGCATCAATGTAAACACCACCATCACCCTCACCTTTGCCATAGGCTGCGCTTTGGCGGGCATTGGCTCTTTCTTATTCTGTATGGCGTACCCCGCAGTCTCCCCCACCATGGGCTCCCTGCCTGGGCTGAAGGCGTTTATTGCAGCGGTATTGGGCGGGATTGGCATTATCCCCGGCGCCATGCTGGGCGGGTTTGTCATGGGGGTTGCGGAAAGCCTCACAAAGGCCTATATCTCCACCACCATGAGTGACGCGGTAGTCTACGGCATCCTCATCCTTGTGCTGCTGGTCAAGCCCACCGGGCTGCTTGGCAAAACGACCAGCGAGAAGGTGTAGGTGCGCGATGAATAAGAAGACAAAATCACTCTCCTTAAACCTGCTGGCCACCCTGGCGCTGTATTTGCTGATCACCGTGCTGATTGCCTCCGGCGCCATCAACAATTACCTGGCCAACATTATTATCACCATCTGCATCACCATCATCATGACGTCCAGCTTGAATGTCACAACTGGATTGCTCGGGCAGCTTGCCCTGGGCCACGCCGGTTTCATGGCGATTGGCGCGTATGTTTCCGCCCTGTTCACAAAATCTGTCGCGCTGGACTTTGGCCTGTCCCTGCCCCTGTCCCTCTTGGTTGGCGGCCTGGTAGCTGCCCTGTTTGGCATGCTGATTGGCATCCCTGCCCTGCGGCTTGAAGGGGATTACCTGGCCATTATCACCCTGGGTTTTGGAGAGATTATCCGTGTGATTATCGTCAACCTGGACATCACTGGCGGCCCCCGCGGCCTAACCCGCATCACCAGGATGTCACGCGCGTTTTCTGATGACAGGCTGCTCTCCAGCATCATCGCCTTCACCTTCGTCTTCACCATCACGGCGCTCATCATCGCCAGCATTTTCACCCTGGGGCGCTCGCGTCATGGCCGGGCTATCATCTCCATCCGGGAAAACGCCATCGCGGCGGAAGCGACTGGCATCCCCACCACACGGTATAAGCTGTTGGCTTTTACAGTGGCCGCCTTTTACGCTGGCATCGCGGGCGGGTTGTTCGCGCACCAAACCAGCATCATCGAGTCCCGGATGTTTGACTTCAACAAATCCATTGAGTACCTGGTCATGGTGGTCTTGGGCGGCATGGGGTCCATCACAGGGTCCATCATCTCCTCTATTGTGTTGGTCTCCCTGCCGGAATTGCTGCGCGGCATGGATAAGTACCGCTTGATTATCTACTCTGTGCTGCTGATTATGATGATGCTCTTCCGCCCGTCTGGCTTGCTTGGTACCCGGGAGTTCTCCATGATCAGGCTGTGGGAGCGGCTTGAAGTGCTGTGGAAGCGCATCTTCAGACGGCATGAGGCACAGACCAAGATGCCGTTTCAGCCCCGGTATGACGTATGGGATGACAAGCCAGTGCTTGAAACCCATTCCCTGGGCATCTCCTTTGGCGGCTTGACCGCGGCGGAAAAGATTGATATCTGCCTGATGAACGATGAAATCGTTGGTTTGATCGGCCCCAACGGCGCCGGAAAAACCACGGTCTTCAACCTGCTTACCGGTGTTTATACGCCTACGGAAGGCCAGGTCATTTTGCTGGGCAATCCGATTCAGGGGAAGATGACCCATCAGATTACAGCCGACGGCATCGCGCGGACCTTCCAGAATATCCGACTCTTTAAATCACTGTCCGCCCTGGACAACATCAAGGTGGCCTTCCATTCACGCATGCAGTATTCCCCCATCAGCGCCATTATCAGGGACGCTAAATGTCAAAGCGAGGAGCGGGGCATCGATATCCGCGCGCGGGAATTGCTGCGGGTGTTTGAGATGGAAGCCCAGGCGGATGTCCCCGCAGGCTCCCTGCCCTACGGACAGCAACGGAAGCTGGAAATCTGCAGGGCTTTGGCTTCCAACCCCAAGGTTTTGCTGCTGGATGAACCGGCAGCCGGCATGAACCCCAGTGAGACCGCCGAACTGATGCAGACCATCAAAACCATCCGCAGCCAGTTTTCCGTCGCGATTTTGTTGATTGAGCATGATATGAAGCTGGTCATGGGCATTTGTGAACGGATCTATGTGCTCAACTACGGCCGGGTCATCGCGCACGGCACGCCGGAGGAGATCCGCAACAACAAGGAAGTCATCACAGCCTACCTTGGCCAGGATCAAGCGCACACGGAGGCGAGCCATGCTTAAAGTTCAGGACATCAACCTGTTTTACGGCGCGATCCAGGCGCTGCGGAACATCAATTTTCATGTGCAGCCGGGTGAGATTGTTTCCTTGATCGGCGCTAATGGTGCGGGTAAAAGCTCCATCCTCAATGCGATCTCAGGCGTGCATACCATTTCATCCGGCGAGATACTGTTTGAAGATCAATCCATCAAAAAACTGCCGCCCTTCCGCCTGGTTGGGATGGGCTTGTCCCAGGTGCCGGAAGGCCGGCGTGTGTTTGCCAAAATGTCAGTGCATGAAAACCTGGAAATGGGTGCCTTCACACGGAGCGACACACCCGGGATTGACCTGGATATGGAGCGAATCTTCGCCCACTTCCCGCGCTTGAAGGAGCGCAGGAAACAACTGGCCGGCACCCTGTCCGGCGGTGAGCAACAGATGCTGGCCATGGGCCGCGCGATGATGAGCCGTCCCAAGCTGCTGATGATGGATGAGCCATCCATGGGGCTTTCACCTCTACTGGTTCAAGAGATATTTGACATTATCCGCGAAATCAACCAGGAGGGAACCACCATTTTGCTGGTGGAACAAAACGCGCAAATGGCTTTATCTCTTGCCCACCGCGCCTATGTGCTGGAGACAGGGCGCATCATCAAGTCCGGTGCTGGACAGGCTTTGATGCAGGATGAGGACGTCCGCAAAGCCTACCTTGGCGGATAATTCAACAAGAACGGGGCGCAGATATGTTCATCCGCGCCCCGTTATTATTTCATTTTGTCAGCGAACCGCTTTCTTGAGTGCTTCTGCCTGATTGGCCTTTTCCCAGGGCAGGTCCAGATCCAGACGGCCAAAGTGCCCATAGGCCGCTGTTTGCCGATAGATTGGCCTGCGCAAATCCAAAGTGCTGATGATACCATCGGGTGTAAAATCCATGACCTCCTGCAGCGCCTTTTCAATCACATCATCGCGCACCTTGCCTGTGCCAAAGGTATCAACTGTAAAGCTGACCGGCTGCGCGCGGCCGATGGCATAAGCCAGGGCAACCTGGCAGCGGTTCGCCAGGCCGGCAGCGACCACATTGACCGCGGCGTAGCGCGCCATATATGCGCCGGAACGGTCCACCTTGGTGGGGTCCTTGCCGGAGAAACAACCACCGCCATGGGGCACAAACCCGCCATAGGTGTCCACAATAATCTTCCGCCCGGTCAGGCCGCTGTCACCCGCGGGGCCGCCAAGGACAAAGCGCCCGGAAGGGTTGACCAGGAGCTCCGTCTCATCCGTGAAAAGATGCGCGGGGATGACCTGACGGATGACCGCTTCTGTCATCGCCTCCCGGATGGCGGTTTGAGAGACTTTTTCATCATGCTGGGTGGAGATGACAATATTGCTGATGGCAACAGGCTTGCCGTTTTCATACACCATGCTGACCTGGCTTTTGCCATCCGGCCGCATCCAGGGGAACTGCTTGGACCTGCGTACCTCATCCATACGACGGGCCAGGCGGTGGGCCAGCGCGATGGGCATGGGCAGCAACTCCTCCGTCTCGTTGCTGGCATAGCCAAACATCATACCCTGGTCCCCCGCACCCGTGATTTGGCTGCCGCCATCGCGGCTCTCAAGCGCGTTGTTCACGCCGCCAGCGATATCCGGGGATTGCTCGTTCACCGCGGTCAACACGGCGCAGGTATGCCCGTCAAAACCAAACTTGGCGCGGTTATAGCCAAGATCCAGCGCCACCCCACGGGCGATGTCCTGGATGGGCACATAGGTCGAGGTGGTGATTTCGCCCATCACCAGGATAAGCCCTGTTGTGGCGCAGGTTTCACAGGCTACGCGCGCATCCTTGTCCTCAGTTAAAATGGCGTCCAGCACCGCGTCTGAAATCTGGTCGCACATTTTGTCCGGATGGCCTGCGGTCACGGACTCCGCTGTAAACAGTTTTTTCATGGTCGTCTCCCTTCCTGTTAAAAAAAGCGCTTCTTGTGATAAGCGCCTTCTTGTGCAAACTTATCTTCCGGCTCTCGCCGCTGGATGTAGCACCTTGCTTTCGCAGGCTGCCGGGCTTCAATGGGCCAGTCCCTCCGCCGCTCTTGATAAGTGTATTCACTTGCGTATACTATAAGAGATGGGTTACAAACCGTCAAGGGCTCTGGGTCAATCAACTGCTTGGAGGATAAACATGCTGTTTATTGGAATCTGCGGTGCCAGCGGGTCTGGCAAATCTACCTTGTCTGAGGAATTGCTGCGCGCACTCAACACCAGCAGCACGGTGATCAACCAGGACGCCTATTACCTTGACTACCCGCATTTAAGCTATGAAGAGCGTTCACAGCTCAATTTCGACGAGCCCAAGATTTTTGACCATGACCAGCTGCTGCAGGATATCACCGACTTGTTGGATGGAAAACCCATCATCAGGAAGGCTTATGATTTTACAAAGCACGCGCGGGTCAAAAGTGATGAGGTTATCTATCCGGGCGATGTCTTGATCATGGAAGGCATCCACGCTTTTTATGACAAACGACTGTGCGACCAAATGTTTTTAAAGCTGTTTATCAATGTGGAGCCGGATATCTGCCTGCTGCGCCGCATCAACCGTGACATCAAGGAGCGGGAACGCAGCATCGACAGCATCTCCGCCCAATACCTTGCCACAGTCAAACCGATGTATGACAAGTATATCCGCAACTACATCCACCAGGCAGATGTGATTGTGACCCGGGGCGGAAAAAATGCCAGAATCGTTGAGATCCTGGCGGGTTATCTGCGGGACGCGCTGGAGAAATAATCAGGCCGTCAAGTGCTCGATTAAAATTTTTGTGCCAATAATCACCAAGGCAAGGCCGCCCACCAGCTGCGCTTTGGACTGCAGTTTAATGCCATAGCGTTTGCCCAGTTTAAACCCAATGAAACTGAGCGCCAGCGTAATGCACCCAATGAGCAGAATGGCCAGCCAGATATTCAAATCAAGCACAGCCAGGGCGATGCCCGCGGCCAGGGCGTCGATGCTGGTCGCGATGCCCAGCAGCATCAGCTCCATAAAATGTAACGGCGTGCAGACCAATTCCTCTCCCCTGCTCTTCCAGGCTTCATACACCAGTTTGATGCCGATGAAGCCCAGCAAACCAAAGGCGATAAAATGATCCACGGATTCAATATATTCCTTGAACCGACTGCCAAAGAACCAGCCAATCAGCGGCATCAAGGCCTGATAAAACCCAAAGGTAACGGCCACAGCAAGGCTTTCGCCCCTGTCCTTCAACTCTGACAGGCAGGCGCCTTTGCACAGCGCCACCGCGAACGCGTCCATGGACAGCGCAATCGCAAGGGTAATCATTTCGTACAGGGTCATTGCGTTCCTCCTGAATGATACCGGTGGATTGTAACAAAGCGCATGAAATGTGTCAATTTCATGAAGGAATCTTTAATTTCAATTGATTATAATTTGCCCATATGATAAACTTGCTTTGTTGAATCAGGAATTGAATGCATGAAATGGATTCGTCCTGACGTTTAATGTATGAGCAGACATTTTCTGCCTTGAGTAAAAGACCGGAATGAGGATGGTATTGTATGGATCGGAAAAAACTGAAGCAATTCACCCGGTTGACAGCCCTTTTCTTGTTGGTTGTCCTGTTGGCCGGTTGTACAGCCACGCCGGATACCACGACCAACACTCAAAACGGCGCTGGCGATTTGGACAATGTGCCTTTCCCGATCAAAGGAACGGCAACGCCGGAAGTCAGTGACGCGCCAGAAGCAACCACCACCGGGGGCATCATCAACCTGCCGCAGGGCACCCTGACAAGCGATCAGCCCTCTGCCTCCCCTGGTTGGGGCGGGTTGTTCCCCAGCGGTCAACCAGGTTTCCCCACCCCTACACCAACTCCCTGGGGCGGCATTGCCACCATCACCAGCCCGCCGCCGAGCGCTTCCCCCACACCAACACCTTTCCTGTTGAAATTGGGCGCGACCGGACCTGAGGTGAAAAAGCTCCAGCAACGTTTGAAGGACCTGCGTTATCTTACCGGGTCGGTGGACGGCGATTTTGGCCAGGCAACCGAAGCCGCGCTGAAAGCCTTCCAGTCCCGCAACAAGTTGTCAGTTGACGGCATTGCCGGTCAACAGACCTTAAACCGTCTCAACTCCTCTGCCGCGCTGCCTGCGCGTCCCACGCCCAGCCCCACGCCAAGGGCGACCGCAACCCCGGTGATTCGCGACAATGTTTACTTGAAACTGGGCTCCTCCGGCTCTGATGTGCGCAAGATGCAGGCACGCCTGATCGAGTTGGGCTACCTGTCCGGCACACCCAACGGAGAGTTTGATTCGGTCACGGAAGCCGCGGTCATCGCCTTCCAGAACAGGAACACCTCCTACTCTGACGGCATCGCGGGCAAATTGACGCTGCAGAAACTGTACTCCTCCTCCGCCAAGCGGACGTCCACTTCCGTTGGCATCATCGGCACCTCCATCAAGCGCGGGGATAAAAACTCCGCCATGGTGCGCCGCATCCAGCAGCGCTTGAAGGACCTGCGCTACTACACCGGCAGCGTTGACGGGGACTTTGGCGCCTCCACCGAAGCGGCTGTCAAGGCCTTCCAAAGCGCCAACCGCCTGGTGCCGGATGGCAGGGTGGGCTCCAACACCTCAGAAGTTTTGTTCAGCTCAAAGGCCATTGGTGCTGGTTCACAGGTAACCCCAACCCCAGCACCGGGTGAATCCGGCGGGATGCCGACGCGCATTCCCCACTACACCAATGTCACCCCCAACCCAGATGGCGATTATGTCTCCCTGCGCGAGGGTGAAAGCGGCGAGTTGGTCCGTATCCTGCAGCAGGCCTTAAAGGACCAGGGGTTCTATAAGGGCACGGTGGACGGCAAGTTTGGCTATGAAACCACCCTGGCTGTCAAAGCCTTCCAGCGCTCACGCGGCCTTTCTGTGGATGGCGTAGCCGGCAAAGGCACACAACGCTACCTGTACCAGGGCAATTTCCCGGCTGGCTCATAAGCGATTCAATCATAATACAAAGCCCGCGATCTTCACTGAAAGCGGGCTTTTTCGTGTCAAAAGTGAAATTAGAACAGGGCTTCCACAAACTCCTGCGCGTTGAAAGATTGCAGATCATCAATACCTTCGCCAACGCCAACATACCAGACTGGTACATTCAGTTCCTGGCGGATGGCCAGCGCGATGCCGCCCTTGGCAGTGCCATCCAGCTTGGTCAGGATAATACCGTTGATGTCCGCCACTTCTTTGAACATCTTGGCCTGGTTTAAGCCGTTTTGCCCTGTGGTGGCGTCCAGCACCAGCATGCTGCGGACGGCTGCCTCGGGGAACTCCCGGTTGATAACCCGGCGGATTTTGGCCAGCTCATCCATCAGGTTCTTTTTGTTGTGCAGCCGGCCTGCGGTATCCACAATCAATAAATCGGTGTTGCGCGCTTTCGCGGAAGTGATAGCGTCAAACACCACGGCGGCAGGGTCGGCCCCATGCTGTTGTTTAATGAGCGGAACGTCCGCGCGCTCCGCCCACACCTGCAGTTGGTCATCCGCAGCAGCGCGGAAGGTATCCGCAGCCGCCAGCGTCACGCTGCGGCCCACTTCCTTAAAGCGCAGCGCCAGTTTGCCAACAGTTGTTGTCTTGCCGACACCGTTGACGCCTACCACCAGCATCACCATTGGCCAGTGAAGCGGCGGGCGCGGGATGTTCATTTCCTCCACCATAATCTGCTTAAGCAAATCCTTGGCGACAGCGGCGTCCTTGACCTTTTGGGCTGCCACTTTTTCTTTGAGCGCGTCAATCATCTTAGTCGCCGCAGCGACGCCGGCATCGCTTAAAATCAGGATGTCCGTTAATTCCTCATAAAAATCGTCATCAATGACTTGGGTTGTTTTTGTCAGCTCATCAATCCGGTCTGACATCTGTCCCCGGGTCTTGCTGAGGCCCTGTTTGAGCCTTGCGAAAAAACCAGACATGGTGCCCTCCTTTATGCTGTGTATTCCTGCAGGTTGACCGCGATCATATCCGACACGCCTTTTTCGCGCATCGTGACACCATAGAGCATATCACAGCTTTCCATGGTGCCTTTGCGGTGGGTAATCACGATAAATTGCGTGCCCTTGGCGTACTCTGCCAGGTATTCAGCGAAGCTGTAGATGTTGGCATCGTCCAAGGCTGCCTCAATCTCATCCAGAATGCAAAACGGCGTGGGTTTAAGCTTGAGCATGGCAAACAGAATGGAAATTGCCGTTAAGGTGCGCTCACCGCCTGATAGCAAAGACAGCAGCTGCAGTTTCTTGCCTGGCGGCTGTGCCTTGATGTTGATTTCACAATCCAGCGGCTGACTGGGATCCGCCAGGCTGAGGCTGGCCTGCCCGCCGTTAAACAGGCGCTTGAAGGTTTCCCCGAAGTATTCGTTTAAAAGGGCGAATTCACGCAGGAATTGCTTTTCCATCTGCCCTTCCAGGCGTTTAATGAGGCTTTGCAGATCCTCCCGCGCCTTTTCGGCATCATTTTTCTGAACGGTCAACTCATCAAACCGCGCTTTGGTTTGCGCGTACTCATCCAGCGCATGGATGTTGATGGCGCCCATCTCTTTAATTTCCCGCCGGATATCCGCGGCTTCGCGCTCACCGGCAGGCAAATCAAAACGTTCTTCTGTTTTAAAGGCAAGCGCTGTGGCATAGGTCAATTCATGAGTATGGAAAAGGGTTGCCGTCATGGCGTTGAGCTCTTCCTGGAGCCTGGTCAGGCTGATTTCGCTCTTGTGCAGCTTCTGGCTGTCCTCGCTGAGGCTGCGGTGCGTCTGCTCCGTCAACTCAACAAGTTGCCGGGCATTGGCGTTCAAGGCGCGCCGGTCTGCCTCCGCTTGTGCCGCGACCGCGCGGATTTCCTCTGCCTGTTTTTGCAGCAAACTTGTCTTGTCCGCCAATTGCTCTTGCCTGGCGGATTCGTCTTTAATCTTTTGCTGTAATGTTTCCCCCTGCTGTTTGAGGCGATCATGCCGGGCTGTTAGGGTGCCCAGTTCCTTTTCAAACCGCTGCCTGTCACGCTGCAACAGATCCAGGCGGTGTGACAACTGCAGGTGCGCTTCCCGCTTTTGCTCAAGTATTACACGCGCGCTCTCTGTCGCCTCCCTTGCCTGCGCCAGCTCTTCCTTCAGGCGGTTTTCATCCTGTGTCATTTTCTCCTGGCTGTGATCAATCTCCCGGCTGGCGACGTCCGCCTGATCCAGATCTTGCGTAAGCTCCGCAATCATGGCCGCCAATTGTTCCTTGGCATCCAGGAATTGTGCCAGCTGCTGCTGTGCCACCTCCAGGCGTTCCTCGGCCTGCTTGACTTGCTCTTCCTCCCGCGCGATGCCGATTTCCTCATCCTGGGTGTGCAAACGCTCCGCACGGGCTTGCTCCTCCAAGTCCTCAACAGCCAGGCGGGCTGTACTGAAGTTTTCCTGAAAGGTTTTCAAAGCATCCATCCTTTTGTTTAAGGATTCTGCCAGCTCCTTGATCTCACGCTCACGGCCCAGCAAACTGACTGTTTTACTTTGAATTGATCCGCCCGTCATCGCGCCGCCAGCGCGCATGACATCGCCCTGCAAGGTCACCACATGGAAGGATTGGCGCCCGGCGCGTGAAATAGCAATGGCCGCGTCCAAATCCCGCGCGACAACGGTACGCCCCAAAAGAGACGCGATAATGCCCTGATACTGCGCGTCATACTGGATTAACTCACTGGCGACACCCAGGCAGCCCGGCAGGTTGAGCACATTGCGTTCCTGGGCGCTCAGGCTGCGGCCATTCACCGCGCTGATGGGCAGGAAGGTCGTGCGCCCGAAGCGGTTTTGCCGCAGGTAATTGATCAACTCCTGCGCGGTTTCCTCATCCTGGGTGACAATGTTTTGCAAACTGCCGCCCAGCACCATTTCCATGGCTGTCTCCAGCTCCTTGGGCACATCAATCAAATGCGCGACAGCACCATGCACACGCGGGTTGCCTTCCGCAAACTTTAAAGCTTGGCGAACCGGTTGGAAGAAGCCTTCATGCGCCTTTGACAACTCGTCCATCGCCTGATAGCGCGCCTTGTCGCGCTGAATCGACTGGGCCAACTCATCCAGTCGGCCTTGCGCTTCATGCGCGTTTTCCCTGGCTGCTTTCAGGGATTGCTCCGTCTCAAACAGGTGCGCGCGCAGGCTGTCCACTTCCTGCTTGGTTTCTTTTAATTTGATCTGAGCGGCAGACTCCGCTTGCTCCGCAAGTTTCACTGCCTCATTAAGCCCTGGTTCCGCTGCCACAATCTCTGCCATGCGGTTTTGTGACTGCTGCAGCATGGCCTGCTGACGCGCATGGCGCTCACGGGCGTCAGCCCTGGCGTTTGCGGACTGCAGCATCAAGCCGCGGTGGTGATCCAGGGCGTTTTCTATTTTGTTTTCTGCTTGCTGGGCGGCGTTGGCCTGCTTTGTCGCGTCATCCAGGTCTGATTGGGCGTCAGCAAGAAGCTGGCTGTTTTGCGCCTCATCCGTGCTGGACTGATTGCGCATGTTCTCCAACTCATGAATCTCTTCAATGATCGCTTGTATATTCTGAGATACGCGGCCCAGTTCTTCCTGCGCATTTGTGAGCGTCTGGGCGCTGCGCTCCGCCTGCACCAACTGCTCCCGCAACGCGCTTTCCTGCTCCTGCAGCAGCGCGCTTTGGGTATCCGCGTCCTTCTCCGCGTCAAACAGACGCGCTTCCAACTCCTTGCGCTGAGATTGATAGCCTGCGATGTCCCGCTCGTGCTGGGCAATCAAATCCCGGATGCCTTGCTGGTTTTCCTGCAGGGTATCAATCCGCTTGGTAAGCCTGTCGTGCCGGGCTAAATAAATGTTGGCGTCCAAGGCTTTCAGTTTCGCGCTCAAAGCCATATAAGCCCGCGCGGTCTCGCTCTGCTCGCGCAGGGGTTCGATGCGGCTGCCCAACTCCTCCAGCAAATCGCCCACGCGCAGCAGGTTCTCCTGGGTACGCGTCAGCTTGCGCTCTGCCTCCTCCTTGCGGGAACGGTAGCCAATGATGCCGGCCGCTTCCTCAAAAGCTGCCCTGCGCTCATCCCCGCGGCCTGACAAAATGACATCAATATTGCCCTGGCCGATGATGGAATACCCTTCCCGACCAATGCCTGTGTCATGGAACAACTCCACAATGTCGCGCAGGCGGCAGGATTTTTTGTTGAGGTAATATTCACCTTCGCCGGTGCGGTAAGCGCGGCGGGTTACCATTACTTCGCTCTGCGGGTTTTTGAGTTGTCCGTCCTCGTTCTCAAAAATGAGCGAGACCTCGCAATAGGGCATGGGCCTGCGTTTTTGTGTGCCCGCGAAGATGACATCCTGCATCTTGGCGCCGCGCAGCGCTTTGGCGCTTTGCTCACCCAGCACCCACCGCACCGCATCGGCGATATTGCTCTTGCCAGAGCCGTTGGGGCCCACTATGCCCGTAATGCCCTCATCAAAACGGATATCCGTGCGCTGAGGGAACGATTTGAAGCCATAGATTTCAAGCCTGGTCAGCTTCATGCTCTTTCCCCCTTTGCTTTAGTGTGTCCAGCGCTTTCTTCGCCGCCTTTTGCTGCGCGGCGCGCTTGGTGGTGCCTGTCCCTGTTGCCAAGTGATGGCCCGCGTGCGTCACCGCCACGGTAAATACCCGTTGATGCGGCGGACCTTGCATGTCCAGATCCTCGTAGGTTGGTTCCATCTCCCCGCGGGCCTGGAAATATGCCTGCAGCGCGCCCTTGGCGTCCAGACTGGCATCCGCTTGCGCGATGAGCTGTTTGAACAAATCCTGTATCACTTTTTGCGCGGCTGTCAAGCCGCCATCAAGATAAACAGCTGCCAGCACTGCCTCCAGCGCGTCAGCCAAAACTGAATCCAATTCCCTGCCGCCATCCTGCGCGAAACGTTTGTCAAGCATCAGATGCGCGCCCAGTTGGACCTGCCTGGCAACCTTGGCCAGGGTCTGTTCATTCACCAGGCGTTGGCGCTTGAATGTCAGTTTGCCTTCGGCTTCCTTGCTTTGATCAAACAACTGCTCACTGATAATTAGTTGCAACACCGCGTCGCCCAGGAACTCCAGGCGCTGGTTATTCTTTTTGTGATTGATAGAGGGATGGGTCAGAGCCATCTTTAACATACTTTGGTCTGTAAACTGGTAGCCCAAGGCGGACATCAGCTGTTGATGCCCGCTTTCTCCATCAAAAATGGCTGCCGCCTCAATGTGCGGCAGCCCTTGATCCTGTTGACTCACCCCTGGCGTGTCTGGATGTAATCCACCACATCGCCCACGGTTTTGAGTTCCGTGATGGCGCTGTCCTCAACCTGCATGTTGAACTGATCTTCCAGGTCCATGATCAGCACCATGACATTGGCGCTGTCCGCACCCAGGTCTTCCACCAGGCGGGCGTCACGGGTTACCTTTTCGGGGTCAACTTTGAGCTGTTTTGCGATGAGGGTTGATACGTTTTCAAATACCATGGTTCTTCCTCCAAATTAGACTGACTGTTTGACCAGTTTTTGCTCAATCGCCTCCGGGACTTTTGAGCGGATCATCAATGATGCCTGGCGGATGGCGCCGAAGATGGCCTTCGCGTTGCTGGAGCCATGCGCTTTCACAACCGCGCCCCTGACGCCAAGTAGCGGCGCGCCGCCTACCTCCGTGTAGTCCATCAGTTTTTTCACGCGGGCAAACGCGGGCTTGGCCAATAGGGCGCCAATCTTGCTGCGGGTATCCGCCATCAATTCCTGCTTGATCATACCCAGCAAGGTTTCAGCAACGCCCTCAGTGTACTTGAGAATAATGTTCCCGTCAAACCCATCACAGACAATGACATCCGCCTGGTCCGCCGGGATGTAGCGCGCCTCCACGTTGCCCACAAAATTGATGTCTTCCTTTTTGAGCAGCTGATGCGCTTCCGCATACAGCGCGTTGCCCTTTTCTTCCTCCGCGCCGTTATTGACAAGGCCGATGCGCGGGCGGGCGATTCCCATGGTTTTCTCCATAAAGGCGTCGCCCATCAGGCCAAACTGCGCCAGGTATTCCGGCTTGCAGTCCACATTCGCGCCGCAGTCGATCAACAGGAAATGCCCTTTTTTGCCTGGCAATAAGGGGGCTAAGGCAGGCCGCTCAATGCCCGGAATCCGGCCCAGGCGCAGCATACCGCCAACTAAAACAGCCCCGGTGGAACCGGCGGACACAAAGCCATCGGCTTCGCCTTCGCGCACCATCAGCATGCCGCGCACAATGGCACTGTCCTTTTTTTGGCGGATGGCCAGGGCGGGTGACTCGTTGTTGGTGATGACCTCAGGCGCGTCTAAAACGATCAGGCGCTCCTTTACATCTTCCGCGTTATTGATATATGGCGCGATCTGCTTTGGATCGCCTGCCAAAATGATGGTGAGTTCCTTATCAGCGCGCAGCGCCAACAACGCCCCTTCACAGGTTGCCTGCGGCGCATTGTCGCCCCCCATCGCGTCCAGTACAATCTTGATCATCCGCTTCCTCCAAAGCCAAAAGATGGCTGTATTATACCACCTGTATACCCTGGTGGGCAATGAAAAGACATCTTGAGAATGACGGTTTATCGCATGCTTGTAATTAACTGCACTTTTCTGTATAATTGCTGTAAGCAAAAAGCGGAGAACGCTCCGCCAAGCAAAAGGAGGCCAGCCAATGAAGCTGATAATTGCCATTGTGCAGGACGAAGACGCGGCACACCTCGTTAGTGAATTAATGGAAGATGGGTTTGGCGTTACCAAATTGGCGACCACCGGCGGGTTTTTGCGCGCCGGCAACACCACACTGCTCGTCGGTGTGGAGGATGGGCGCTATGATACCTGCATGGCTCTGATAGAAAAAGTTTGTAAAAGCCGCAAGCAAATCGCGACCTCACCGGTTACCATGGGCGGCGCGACTGGCATGTATGCCCCCTACCCCATTGAGGTTACTGTGGGCGGCGCTACCGTGTTTGTGCTGAACGTTGAAGAATTCCTCAAAATCTAAACCCCTCGGTGGTTCATGTCAAGCCAAGCAACCGCTTATCTAACAGCGTATTTTGAAGCGCTGTCCCCTTCGCTCACCGCGCTGATTCAACTATATTCCGCGCATAAAGCGCCACATGCCCTGATGCTCTCAGGGCAATTTGGTGTTGGGAAGCGGACGCTGGCAAGCGTGCTGGCACAGGCCCTGTTATGTGAAGCTGATGAAAAGCCTTGCGGCGTATGCCGCGCCTGCAAAAAGACGATGGATCAGACACACCCCAACCTGTTGGTGGTGCGCGCTGCGGATAAGCAGCGCAACGTCAAGGTGGAGCAGGCGCGCGCGTTGCAGGATTCCTTATCCACCTATGCCTTTTCATCAGGGGCGCGCGTTGTTTTGCTGGAACAGATCGACATCTTTACCCCCCAGGCACAAAACGCGCTGCTCAAAGTGATTGAGGAGCCGGATGCCAACACCTTTTTCCTGCTGACCTGCGAAAATGAGCACGCGGTCTTGACCACCATCCGCTCCCGCTGCCAGATTCAGCGCATCCCCACATGGCCCGCCCTTTTGCTTGAGAAGCAGCTGGCAGAAAATGGTTTCCCCGCAGACGACGCGCGTTCGTTGGCTGTATTATCTGGCGGCAGCCCCGGCAGCGCGCATGCAATGCATGGTGACAAGCAGTTCTGGGACATGAAAGAACTGGTCGACGATGCGGTGCTTTCCCTAAACGACAACAGCAGTTTGCCGCACAGTTCATCCCGCTTCAAAAACCTGCGTGACCAGGCAGACGCGATTCTGGATTACATTGAAAACGCCGCCATGCGGCTGATTGATGAAAACCCCCAGGATCAATGGGCAGCCACAAAAGCGCGCAGTTTGCTGGAAGCTGTGCTCACAGCGCGCAAACATCAAGCCAGCAACCTATCCTGGCAGGCGATCATCGATCACCTGCTGTTAAAAATATTGGAGGATCAAGCCTTATGCCAAGTGTAATCGGAGTGCGCTTCCGTGATTCGGGACGTCGCCACTATGTCAATCCCGGACGCCTGCTCGCCAAGGAAGGCGATGCAGTGATTATATCGACCAGCCGCGGGCTGGAGTATGCCACGGTGTGTGAAAACGCCATCGAACTGCCCGAGGATATGCTGCCAAAGCCGCTGCCCAGTGTGCAGCGGTTGGCTACCAGCTCTGACCATGAAAAAATTGCCGCCAATGCCCAAAAAGAGGCGCAGGCGTTTGAAGTGTGCAAGGAGCGGATTGCCGCGCACAAGCTGGACATGAAGTTGGTCAGTGTTGAGTATACCTTTGATAACAGCAAGCTGATTGCCAGCTTTACCTCTGGCGGCAGGGTGGACTTCCGCGCGCTGGTGAAGGACCTGGCCAGCATCTTCAAAACACGCATTGAGCTGAAACAAATCGGCGTGCGGGATGAAGCGCGCAAAATCGGCGGGGTAGGCTCCTGCGGGCGGCATTTGTGCTGCTCCACCTTCCTGCATGATTTTCAGCCCGTATCCATCCGCATGGCCAAGGAACAAAGCCTGTCGCTGAACCCCACCAAGATATCCGGCGTGTGCGGCCGGCTGATGTGCTGCTTGAAATATGAGCAGGAGCAATATGAAAAATCCCGTAAACGCCTGCCCCGCCTGGGCAAGGAAGTGATCACCCCCCAGGGCCGCGGCACCGTTGCCCAGGTGAACGCGCTGCTGGAAACAGTCACTGTGCGCATCACCAACGGTGAAGTGACTGACCTGCATACCTTCACAGCGGACCAGGTGCAGCGCGTAAGCCAGCCCCCACAGCGCAACCAAAACATAGTAAAACCCGAAATCGTGACCGACCTGCCCGAGGTTTCCGAGCAGGACGAGGAGTTTCTGGGCACACCGGAATTTCCGGACCTTGATATTTGCGACTAATACCCGAACAACAAGGAGCAAACCATGGAACAAAAACTGCGCAAAGACATCCCTGCTCGCTGGAAGTGGAATCTGAAACACATCTTCAAGGACAAAAAAGCCTTGGATGACTGCGCCAAGCAGATGGATGAGCTGATCGCAAAAATGGCCTCTTTTGAGGGCAAGGTGAAGGAGAACCCCATCAAAGCGGTGAAAACCTCCTTCGCGCTCAGCCGGCTGGTGGGCAGCTATCTTGTCTATTCCCGCATGCAGCAGGACCAGGACGGCGCGAACGCCGGCTACAAAGCCCAGATGGCCAAGGCGGAAGCCTATGCGGTCAAAGCCCGCGCCGCAGGCGCCTTCCTTGAGCCGGAGCTGTTGAAGTTGCCTGAAAAAACACTCAAGGGCTTCATGTCAGACCCGGATCTGTCACAATACAGCGTGTTCTTCCATGATTTGATCCGGCAAAAACCGCACATCCTCCCGCCGGAGCAGGAGCAGATTTTGGCCAAAAGCGGGGAGGTCTTTGCCACCGCTTCCCGCACCTTTAATATCTTGAACAATGTGGACCTGCCCCTGCCCGACACCTTGATGGAAGACGGCAGCAAGCGCCGTTTAACCCACGCGGACTATGGCAACCGGATGCGAAGCGCGGACCGCGCGGTTCGCAAGGACGCTTTCACCGGCATGATGAACGCGTTTGGTGATTTTTCAGGCACGCTGTCTACGCTTTATATCAGCAGTATAAAAAATGACGTGTTGCAGGCGCAACTGCGCCATTATGAGAGCGCGCGGGAAGCCTCCCTCAGCCAGAACGAGATTCCCCTGTCCGTGTATGACAGCCTGCTCAAGGAAGCGCACAAAGCCTTCCCGGTGCTGGACCGCTATCTGCGCCTGCGTAAAAAGGCCCTGAAATTAATAGACTTGCACCTGTATGACCTGTATGTCCCCATCACCGACGACTTCACGATGGACCTGCCCTATCCAAAGGCAAGCAAACTGGTCAAAAAGGGCTTGGCCCCGCTGGGTGAAGAATACGGTAAGTTGCTGGACCGCGCCTTTAGCGAAAACTGGATTGATGTGTATGAAACCAAGGGTAAGCGCTCCGGCGCCTATTCCTGGGGCACTTATGACAGCCATCCTTATGTGCTGCTGAATCACACGGATTCCATCAATGGCGCGATGACCCTGGCGCACGAGTTGGGCCACGCGATGCACAGCTACTACAGCAACCAGGCGCAGCCCTACGAGAAAGCCGGCTACTCCCTGTTTGCGGCGGAGGTGGCCTCCACCTGCAACGAGGTTCTGCTGAACCATGCCCTCCAGGAAGAGCACAAGGACAACAAGCAGGCGCGCCTGTTCTTCCTGACTGATCTGGCTGAAGGCTTCCGCACCACCTTCTTCAGGCAGACCATGTTCGCGGAGTTTGAGCACCTGGCCCACCAGATGGGAGAGAAGGGCGAAGCGCTGACAGACCTGAACCTGTCAAACCTGTATGAGCAGCTCAACAAGCAATACTACGGCCGTGAGTGCGTGATTGACCCGGAAATCCGCCACGAATGGATGCGCATCCCGCATTTCTACCGCGCGTTTTATGTCTATCAATACGCGACAGGTTATTCCGCGGCTGTCTATCTGGCCAACCGGATTTTGACAGAAGGCCAAAAAGCGAAGGAGCAGTATTTTGACTTCCTCAAGTCCGGCGGCAGCGTGACACCCATCAAAGCCCTGCAGGCGGCTGGCGCGGATATGACCAAGGCCAGCGTGGTACGCGGCGCAATGAAGGTCTTTGAGGAGACCGTTGCTGAAATGGAAGCATTGATGGACTAAGCAAGTTATGCTAAAACAAAAATCCGGCCGCAGTCAGCACGCAGCCGGATTTTTGTATTACTTGTATTCTTAAACTTCTTTCCAGATGCGCTTGGCGTTGTCCAAGGACACGCGGGAGGCATACTTGGGCTCTTCAAAGCCTTCAAACTCTATGGCGATGTCACCGTCATAGCCGGCAGCCTTGATGGTGCCCAGAATCTCGTACATGTCCATATCACCCTGGCCCATGATGCTGCCGCGCAGGTAACGGCCATGGTTGGAGCGGAACCAGGAGCCGGCGCAGTCAAACTCTGTCGTGTCGCCCGGATCACGGCTGCGGATATAGAAGTCCTTCAGGTGAATCATGCCGCAGTAGGGCGCCAGGCGCTTGGCGGCTACAGCGGGGTCCTCATCCACACAGACGATGTTGCCGGTATCCAGCAGCATCTTGTAGTTGTCCCGGTTCACTGCCAGCACCAGGCGCTCACACCGGTCACAACCATTGGCGAAAAAGCCATGGTTTTCAAGCAGGGTGGTGATGCCGTACTGCGCTGCATGCTCACTGATACGGCTGGCCGCCTCCACCATGCGCGGGAACAGTTCCTCAAAATACTGCACCCCGTTCTCGCCACGGGGACGGCGGAAGGCGGAGATGTCATGGCGCATCCGGGGCAAGCCCAGCTCTGCCGCGATGTCCACGTGCAGTTTGACGCGTTCAATCTCAGCTTCATACTCCGCGTCATCCGTTTTGCATAAATCAGCCAGGATAGAGTAGTTCACCAGCGGAATCCCGGCATTTTTGGACGCGTTGACGGCCTTTTTGATGGTTTCATGGTCAATGCTGCCATCGTCCTTCACAAAGGTGTAGGAAAAGGGCACCAACTCCGCGCACTCCGCGCCCTGGTCCGCCGCCCACTGAATCGCGGTTTCCAGTGTCATGCGGCCTTCCACAATCTCCTGGTTGATGGAGTACAGACTCAAGCCAATTCTCATGTTTTTCTCCCCCTGTTCATGATCTATACGGATAGCATAATCCGATACGATATTGTTTGCAAACGCTCAGCGCTGGTTTTTGATGTATTCAAAGATTTGCCGGGCCAGCGGCGCAGCGTGACGGCTGCCCTCCCCCGCGTCGTTTACCACGACACACACGGCATATGGCAAGGTCTTTTCATCGATAAACCCGATGAACCAGGCATTGGTGCTGGTCTGCCCGTCAATTTGCGCAGAACCAGTTTTGCCGCAAATTTTCAGCCCGGGGACAGCCGCCCTGGTGCCGGTGCCGGATACAACCACCTGGCGCATGGCTTCCGCAAGAACATCCGCGTGCTGCGGCGTCATTGCCTTTTTGTAGACCGTAGGCGTCATCTGCGCTTTGCCTTGCTTGTTGCGATCCACCGACTGGATAAGCAGCTTGGGTTCCATGATGACCCCATCATTGGCGATGCCGGCTGCCACCAGGCACATGTGCATCGGTGTCACAAACAGCGCGCTTTGTCCAGGGCCAGTCCAAGCCAGCTCCTTGGCAACCCGGTTGCTGGAGGGATACAACGAGTTTTCTACCACCAAGTCAGAAAACAACAAATGATCATCAAGGCCGAAGGCTTGCGCGGCCAAACGAAACTGCTCATCCCCAAGCTCTAGCGCCAGCTTCGCAAAAGTAATATTACAGGACACTGCCAGCGCCTTTTGCAGGGTGATCTCACCATGCCTGGCGTTTCCGGCGTCGGTAATGATGGTCTCCCCCACCTGATAGGCGCCGGTGCAGGTGAAGGTTCGGTCCAAAGCGTCGGGCCAATTGGCAAGCGCTGCAGCCATGGTCACCGCTTTAAAGATGGAGCCGGGCGCGCTGCGCCATTGGGTTACATTGTTGATATATGGTTTTTTCGGGTTGGTGGCTACGCCTTCCATTTGGAGGGGATCAAAATTGGGGAAACTGTTGAGCGATAAGATCTCCCCCGTGCGGTAGTTCATCACCACCACCGCGCCGGACTTGTCCTTGGGGAATTGCTCTGTAATCATGCGTGAAAGGCCGCTTGAAACAGTCAGCCTGAGGTCATAACCAGTACGCATCTGGCCGCTGAACGCGGCTGTCAGGCGCGTCAGGTACGAATCATCATAGGCGTACAGGAGGTAGGACATAAAGGTCTCTACCCCATTTTTCACTGTGCCGTCCGGCACCCCCAGCACATGAACCAGGGAGCGCCTGGTGATTTCATCGGTATGATACAGGCGCTCGCCTTTGACGTTGGCGCCTGCCAGCTGGATGCCGTTGCGGTCATAGATGCGCCCGGGTATAACCCCCTGCTTCACCTTGCGCAGGGAAGTGTTGACAGAGGAGGAGAACCAGCGATTTCCGGATACACCCAGGCTGTACACACCATATACCACCAGGGACATCAGCAGGATACTCACCGCGATCACAGCCAGGCGCAGCTTTCGTTTAATCAGTTTCATCAGCTTTCCTCACCCAGCATCGCGATTAATTGGTCCTCTTCCAGCCCGCGCTCATTGGCGTTGGCCACCCCCTGCAAAAGGCCCATGATGCACAGGCTGCTCACCATGGATGTGCCGCCGTAGCTGAGGAAAGGCAGGGTGACCCCGGTAAGCGGAATCATGTTGATGTTGCCGCCGATGATGACAAAGGTCTGGATCGCGATAAAGCAGCTGCATCCCAGGGCCAGCAAGGTATGGAACTTGCTGCGCGCGCGCATGGCGACGCCCACACCGCGCAGGAAGATCATCAAAAACATCAGGATGACACAGACGCCGAAGATCAACCCAAACTCATGAAAGACAGCGGCGAAGATAAAATCGGTCTCCACCTCCGGAATCACCTTGGCGCTGCCAAGCCCAAGGCCTGTTCCCCAGGGGCCGCCGTTCACCATCGCCACCATGGATTGCACCACCTGATAGCTGACGCCGTAGGGGTCATCCCAGGGATTTTGCCAAATCTTCACACGGTTTTGCACGTAGGTGTTCATTTGGTACCCGATTACAGCGCCCGCGCCCGCGCCCAGTGTGCCCAGGGACAAAAACGTCAGGCTACCGGTTGAGACATAAACAAGGATCAAGGTAATGGCATAATACAGCATTGCGGTGCCCAGATCCCGCTGCAAGAACAACAGCCCAAGGCAAACGCCCGCAAACGCAAGCGTCGGGATGACCATTCGCCTGGCCAGCATAAAGGAGCAGACTAAAAGCAGGGCAACCTTGATAATCTCACTGGGCTGGAAATTCACGCCGGCGATCCGCACCCAGGCGCGCGCGCCATTTTTGACTGTGCCAATCAAAAGCGGCAGGGCCATGAGGCCAACGGCCGCGATCACAATCAGCGGCATGGTCCATTTGATTTGCGGCCAGAAGCGCACAATCAGCAGGCAGCCGATCATCCCGACCAAGCCAACGGCATAGTTGACTGCCTGGCCAAAGCCGCGCTCGGGATTTAAGCGGAACAAGACCAAAACACCCAGCCCGCACAGAAAATTGACCAGGGTCAGCAAAATGCGGTCTGCTGGGATCAGTTTTGGTAAGATGACAGTGACCAGGAAAAACACGCCCGGCACAAAAATGGCCATTACAAAAGCCTGCCAGTCAAACTCTTTCAACCCAAGCAGCAGGTAGGCTGTAAAGAAGAACAGCATGCCCGGCAATACCAGCCAGCGGTTTCTTGTTTTTACCGCATCACTCATGATGGTCCTCCCCCATTTTCCGCTCGCTGCGGCGTCGACGCCTGATGAGCGGCTGCGGCGCTGGTTCAAAAGTTTCCGGGGGCAAGGGCGCGAATTGCCAGGTCATCTCCATTTCATTGGTGCTGTCAGCCGGAGGCGTCGGCTCGGGGATACTGGTGATGATGGGCAAGGGTTCCTGCACATCAAAAGAGCTCTGGCTCACCTGGACTTCAGGCGCGAACGCTGTTTGGCGCATGGGCAAATCAAGGCCCGCAAACAGACGGAAGCGCAGCTGCGTCCCGCGGATATCCAGCACTGTGCCATGCAGGGCATAATCCACGCCCTTGATTAATGGCTCTGAATCGATCAACACCTGGTGCTTGCGATGGATCGGAATCAGTTTCACGCCGAAGCCAGGTCGGAAGACGAACTCCATCTCCCGGCGGTGCAGCTCCGGCACACGGATATCACAGCTGCGGCTCGCGCCAATCATGCCCTCTCTGGGCAAGGGCTGTCCTTCGCCTGTTGCCAGGTTGACCACCTCGCCAATAAGGCCTGCGTCCGGCAGCTGCCGCAGTGTTTGGAGATATGCCCGTCTGTCGCTGCGCATCAAAAAGTAGGCGCGCAGCAGGGTCAGGAAAATCAACAGGATAAACCAATACCGCAAGCCCAGCGATAGCAGCTCGTAGGTGGTTTCTCCCATGCGATTGCTCCTTCCTTTTTTCTCCCGCATAGTATAGCACACCCATGCCACCTGCGTGGATTTGTTTTTACACCTGGATCAGTTGCGCGGTTGACGCCTCCCCATCAGCCATTATAATAAGAAGCAGCAATAGATAAGCACTAAGGAGGAAGGCCATGAGTATCCACCAGGACGCCCGGCAGATTATGGATGCGGCGCTGCTTGCGGCACAACCGGACAGCGCTGTGCAAAACGCGTTGAAGGAAATCAACCTCAATGAAAACGGCCGGCTGATTGTCGTTTCGCTTGGAAAGGCTGCCTGGCAGATGGCCAAGGCTGTGTCCGAAGCCCTGGGTGAGCGCATTACCAAGGGCATTGTCATCACCAAATATGATCATGTGATGCACGAGTTGCCCCGCTTTGAGATGCGGGAGGCCGGCCACCCCATCCCGGATGACAATTCCTTTGCCGCCACAGCCGAAGCCTTAAAACTGGTGCAGGATTTGCGTGCGCAGGACACGGTGCTGCTGCTGATTTCCGGCGGCGGATCCGCCCTTTTTGAGCAGCCCTTGATTGACCCGGACGAACTGAAGGACATCACCGACCAATTGCTGCGCGTCGGGGCGGATATTACAGAAATCAACACCTTGCGAAAGCGCCTGTCCGCGGTCAAAGGCGGAAAATTTGCCCAGACCTGCCAGCCAGCACAGGTGGTATCCATTATTTTATCGGATATCATCGGCGACCCGTTGGACATGATTGCCTCCGGCCCTGCATACCCTGACTCCTCCACCTGTGAGGACGCGATTCGAATCATCAACAAATATGATTTGAAGCTGTCAGAAAAAGCGATGGATCTGATCAATCAGGAAACGCCCAAAAATCTGCCCTTTGTAACCAGCCTGGTGACAGGCAGCGTGTCCGTGTTATGCAAGGCAGCGGCGGCGCAGGCGGAAAAACTGGGCTATGTCCCCCATATTCTGACGGCCAGCCTGGCCTGTGAAGCCAGGGAGGCAGGGCGGTTTTTGGGGG
This sequence comes from Clostridiales bacterium, assembly GCA_012837525.1. Taxonomy (GTDB): domain Bacteria; phylum Bacillota; class Clostridia; order Christensenellales; family Aristaeellaceae; genus UBA6115. The sequence continues at coordinate 27,040 of DUQZ01000086.1, forward strand.
CGATTGCACAATACCATCAAAACAGTGATCGCAGCCTGGCCTTTATCGCCGGCGGGGAAACCGTTGTGCGGCTGACCGGCAAGGGCAAAGGCGGCCGCAACCAGGAGATTGCCCTCTCCGCCGCCAAAGAAATCAAGGGGCTGCGGGATACGCTGGTGTTTTCTTTGGGCAGTGACGGCACCGACGGCCCAACGGATGCCGCGGGCGGCCTGGCGGACGGACAAACCGCAGATAAACTGGCAGCCATAGATTTGGATATTGATCAAATCTTGCAGGCCAACGATTCCTATCCGGCGCTGAAAGCAGTGGATGGCTTGATTATGACTGGCCCAACCGGCACCAATGTCAATGATGTCAGCGTCCTGTTAATCAAACGGTAAGTTAACCATAAACAGCACAAAGCCCTGCGGGTTGAGCTGCAGGGCTTTTCCTGTGGGCTCACTTCAATCAGGACCGCTCTCCGTAGATTTCCCGCCCAACGCGGATGATGGTTGCGCCTTCTTTGATAGCGGCTTCATAGCTGCCCGTCATGCCCATGGACAGTTCAGTCAGCAGGGCGTTCTCAAACTGCCAGGTTTGTGCCTGCTCCAGCAGCGTGCGCAGTTTGACAAAATAATGCCGGGCTTGATCTTCTGTGTCGGTGATAGGTGGGATGGCCATCAAACCCAGCACACGGATGTTTGGGCAGGCCGCGGCTGCTTCCATCAGGGGCTTTAACTCTTGCTGATGAACGCCGGCCTTGCTGTCTTCCTGCGCCAGGTTTACTTCAATCAGAATGTCCTGTACCAGGCTTTGCCGCGCAGCCTCCTTTTGGATGGCATTCAGCAATCGCACCCGGTCCACGCTTTGGATGACATCCGCCGCGCCGACCACCTGGCGCACCTTGTTGGTCTGCAGATGGCCGATGAAATGGCAGGGCTTGCCCAAATAGGCGCCAGCCAGTTGATGCTCCCGCATCTCCTGCATGCGGTTCTCACCAAACAAGTCAATCGCTAAGCTTGCGCTTTGGCGCACCAGTTCGCTGGGCTGCGCTTTGCAGGCCGCGCATAAAGCGATGGCAGCAACATCCCTGCCCGCTTCTTTCGCGGCCTGTTCCATGCGGTGCCTTATCCGATAGACCCGATCTGACAGTTCCTGTACACTGATATCCTTCATCAATCTTATCTCTCCAGATATTTCGCGCGCGCGCCGCCGATGTACTTGGGACGCGTCCGAGCGCACAGGATATTGGCCTGTCCGATTTTGGATAGGCTCAGCCGCAGCGGCACCGCCACTTTTTTCAGGTGCATGCCAATGAGTGTGCCACCAATGTCGATGCCGGCATCCGCCATAATCTCTTCCACCAGGACCGGTTCTGACATGCGCTCAAACACCGTGACCGGGAAGGATCCGCCCGCATCCGGCTGCGGAATCGCGTTGACAATCTCAAAACCAAATTTCTCGGCGACTGCCTTTTCCACCACCAGCGCGCGGTTCAAATGCTCACAGCATTGCGCGGCCATGTGAATGCCCGCGTCCTGAAATACCGGCGCCATGCCTTCATAAGCAGCCTGGGCCGCTTTGAGGCTGCTGCCTTTGCCGATGCGCTCCCCCACCATTTCACTGGAGGAACAGCCGATCACCACCAACTGCCCGGGCTGCAGTTTTGCGCCCATGACCAATTCAAGCGCGGCCTGCTCCGCCTGTTGCTTTATTTCTTCAAACATGTATCTTCAGCTCCTTTAAAACGGTTATCCCTTTATCTATCCTACCATACCTGACAGGTTTATTCATGCGCATCAATAAAAAAACCGAAACCTGGCAAACAGATTTCGGATAAAACTGGAGGCGCCACCCAGATTCGAACTGGGGAATAAAGGTTTTGCAGACCTTCGCCTTACCACTTGGCTATGGCGCCAAATGAATGGACGCACCATCCCTGGACAGTGCGTCCATTCAGATGTGGAGCGGTAGACGAGACTCGGACTCGCGACCTCAACCTTGGCAAGGTTGCGCTCTACCAACTGAGCTACTACCGCGTACATGGTGCCTTGGGGCGGAATCGAACCACCGACACGCAGATTTTCAGTCTGCTGCTCTACCGACTGAGCTACCAAGGCATGTGGCGACCCGGAAGGGGCTCGAACCCTCGACCTCCAGCGTGACAGGCTGGCATTCTAACCAACTGAACTACCGGGCCACTGTGGTGGGAGCAACAGGGCTCGAACCTGTGACCCTCTGCTTGTAAGGCAGATGCTCTCCCAGCTGAGCTATGCTCCCCTTCGCGCTCCGAGGAGCCGCTTGACTATACTATCCGTAAGTTATGCTTTTGTCAAGCACCATCCGGCCTGAAATTTTTGTTTCTTTCAACCGCTGGATTTACCCTTTGATTTGTTTGAGTGCCCAGGCCTTCATGCAGTTGCTGATGGTGGTGATGGCCTCCTGCGCGCCATAGAAGGCCTCTGTGGCGGTCTTCTTGTCCTCCAGCTCCTTGTACACGGAAAAGAAATGACGGATTTCCTCAAACATGTGCGGCGGCAGGTCGCTGATGTCCTTCCATTGGTTCATCTGCGGCTCACCAAAGGGAATGGCGATGATTTTCTCATCCCGCTTGCCCTGGTCCAGCATGATCAGGACGCCAATTGGATACACCTCAACCAGGCACAAAGGAACCAGTGGTTCCGTGCACAGCACCAATACATCCAGGTGATCCCCATCCTCTGACAGCGTGCGCGGGATAAAGCCATAGTTGGCCGGATAATGGGTGGAGGTATACAAAATGCGGTCCAGCTGCAACAGGCCTGTGTGCTTGTTGATCTCGTATTTGTTTTTGCTGCCCTTTGGGATTTCGATCACAGCGCGGAAGTGCTCCGGCCTGATGTAGCCAGACGGCAGTTGATCCCAGATCATCATCGCGTCCTCCTGATTCATTGGTTGTACTATCTTACCATAAACCTGTGGAATATTGATAAAAACGTGAAAGGCTGCCAACGAACTGTTGACAGCCTTTGTGGTGGATGGGGGCGGATTCGAACCACCGAAGTCGTCGACGGCAGATTTACAGTCTGCTCCCTTTAGCCACTCGGGAACCCATCCATGGGGCTGGTGAAGGGACTTGAACCCGCAACCTGCTGATTACAAATCAGCTGCTCTGCCAATTGAGCTACACCAGCACGACCCAACCAGCAGGAAAATGGCGACCCGGAAGGGGCTCGAACCCTCGACCTCCAGCGTGACAGGCTGGCATTCTAACCAACTGAACTACCGGGCCAGGAAGTGGTGGGCCTTCAGGGACTTGAACCCCGGACCAACCGGTTATGAGCCGGCCGCTCTGACCAACTGAGCTAAAGGCCCGTTTGCTTTGCCTGCCATGAGCAGTGGTTCAAAAAGTGGTGACCCCGAGGGGACTCGAACCCCTGTTACCGCCGTGAAAGGGCGGTGTCTTAACCGCTTGACCACGGGGCCCCATGTCTTCAACCCGAGAAAAATTGGTCGGGGTGAAGGGATTTGAACCCCCGGCCCCATGCTCCCAAAGCACGTGCGCTACCAGGCTGCGCTACACCCCGAAGGTTACCGCCATAAGCGGCGA
>DUQZ01000087.1 GCA_012837525.1 Clostridiales bacterium
ACGGCGTGCCCGGGCAGTACCAGCAGGCGGACGAGCGCTTTGTCTGGTCCGGGGACGCGACGGACCGGATGGGGTTTTACTTCATCCCCCTGTCGGACTACCAGGCCGCCTTTGGGCAGGGGATCCAGCTGCAGCCGGGCGAGGTGGCCTGGCACAGCCTGTACGGGAAAGCCTTGAGGGAAGAGATCACCATCAACGGCGTCCCGCTGCGCCTGGTCCAGCGCCTTGCAAACGAGCAGGTCTTTGAATCTCTGCCGCATTTAAGCCACGCCAACTACACCTTCATCATCCGGGATGATGACTTGAACACCCTTTCTGCCACCATCAAAAACGTCTGGGAGAACCTGGATCCCGCGCTGTCCTGGGCCTATACCACCCACATCGCCTTTGACACCGGAAAACTGGGCACAGACAGGGCGCAGGCGCTGCTGGACGCCTTTTATGAGGGCATCCGCCCTTACTACAAAACCCAAAACATGGGCGGCTTTAGCCTCAGGGCCAACCATGAGGAGGTAGACCGGGTAGATTTCAACGCCATCTACGGCGGGCTCCTCTTCATCGCCCTCTTTTTGGGCAGCGTCTTCATCATGGCCATGGTGCTCATCATCTACTACAAGCAGGTGTCCGAGGGCTATGAGGACCAGGCACGCTTCCTCATCCTCCAGCAGGTGGGCATGAGCCAGAAGGAGGTCAGGCAATCCATCCGCCTCCAGGTGCTCATGGTGTTCTTCCTGCCGCTGGTGATGGCGGGGCTGCATCTGCTGGCAGCCGCCAACATCGTCTGGAAGGTGGTGCAGCTGCTGGCTATGAGCGACCAGCGCGTCTTTATCATCGCCACCCTCACTACCTATTTGATCTTCATGGCCTTTTACCTGCTGGTTTACTGGAAGACGGCCGGCAGCTACTACAGAATCGTCCGCGCGGGCGGGCAAAGGAGGGATTTCGCGTGAGTGAACAAACCATCAAACGTACCTGGGTGCGCATCAAGTTTCTTCTGCTCCTGGCAGCGATTGTAGCCGCCCTCATCATCGCAACCGGCTTTATGCTGCGCCTGTTTGCCAACGAAATCCCGCGCGACCCGCTGCGGGTGGAAAACAAGACCGGCGTGGCCTTCTCCCACATGGCGCTGTTTACCAATAACCAGCTCATCATCCAGCACAGCGCCAGTGAGGACGTGCGCCAGGCGGTCTTTCCCAAGGTGCTGCTGCAGGGGGCGGGGGAGGCCGTCATCATTGGCATCACCAAGGAGGGCCAGGTGTGGCAGTCCCCAAAAGTCGCGGTCAACACGCGCGGCAGCCAGCAGTTTGAATACGCCGTGCAGGCCTCAAACGGCGTGGTGGACGGCCTGGGGGATTTACCCAGCCTGCTCACCTGGGCCATGGATGAGGAGGGCAAGCAGGCGCGCGCCGCCTTCATGGCCAATACAGGCCTGTCCTATCAGGTGGTGGTGCTGGGCAAGGGCAGCCAGCTGTCCCTGTCGGACTTTGGCACGCAGGGCACCAAGGTGCTGGCCAGCTGGGAGCGCGGCCGCGGGCCCCTGATGTCCTGGCTGGTGCTGAAACCTTAACACCAAGCATCCGCGTCAAAAAACCACCCGTCACCGGGTGGCTTTTTGTTGAATCTTTCTTATATCAGGTCTGCAGCGCGCTTTTTTTGCTGGCCTGGTTGCTGCGCCAGGTGTGCATCACCAGCGCCACCGCGATGACGCCGTAGGCAATGAACACGCGGAAGAACTCGCCGATGTTGGCGTTGCCAAACAGGTTCTTGCCCGCGTCCTGGGACACGGTAAACAGGATGTGGAAGAGCAGGCAGCCCACCACCGCCTGGGTGTTGGTAGCCCGGTTGAGCGATGCCCCGCCCACCAGGATGGCGGCGCCGGCGTACAGACCCACCATCTCATGCGCGGAATAAGTCTGCAGGGTGCCCAGGTTCTGAATGAAGATGATCTGCCCCCAGCCGGCCAAAACGGTTGAGATCATGATGGCAATCAGGCGCGTGCGGTTCACATTGATGCCAGAGGCGTTGGCCACGCTGCGGCTTTGGCCCACCGCGCGGAACTTCTGCCCCAATCTTGTGCGCATGATGACCACATTGAACACGCACAACAGCCCCACCAGCACAAAGGTGGCCATGGGCACGCGGGTGCCCTTCACAATCTGCGCGACAGACGGGATCAGCATCACGCAAAGCGAGGTGATAACGGCTAAGGCGGAAAGCGCCACCGCCTTTTTCAGCGACATCTTTTTAAGCAAGTACAGCGCAATGCTGCCTAAGACCAGCAGGATGCTTACCCCGTAAAGGGCCGTGGTAAAGGGGACGGACCACACGCGGTCCAGCACCATATACATGTCCGGCTCGCCCATCAGGTTCAGCGTGTTGGCCACACCTGTCGCGCCGATGATGGTCACCTTGTCAGAGAGGGGGATAATCTTGCCAAAGATGAACAGGAAAAGCAGCTGGTAGGCGCCGTTTGCGAAATAGCCCAGGATGAGGGAGCCGATGGTCTCCTGCCCCTTCATTTTGTTGAGCAGGGAGCCGATCAAAAAGCCAAAGAAGGCGGCCAGGGGCAGGGTGATGCCAGCAGCGGCCAGCAGGCCCGTCATGCCGCGCAACTCAAAGTTGATGGCCAGCATCAAGCCCACCTGTGCTGCCATCGCGCCTATGGTGATGGCAAAGTTGATGCCCATGCCCGCGATGATGGGGATGATGAGCGCCAGCACGATGAACAGGTTGCGCGACAGGCGCCCCATAATCTGGGAGAAGATGTCGTTGAGCGGCCGTCCTGAATAGATGACAAACAGGACGGACAGCGCCAGGAACACGTAGGTGACGATGTATTCCTGCAGGTTAGCTTTGATGGCCTTCATGGCATCAGGCCGTTTGGTTTGTAGTTCAGCCACGGGACTCACCTCCTGACTGGGTTAGGGCATAGAGGATGATCCCGTTTGAAATCAGAATGCGCATGACTTCAGACAAGCCTCCTTCCGCGATGGCGGCGTTTGCCACCTGAATGCCAAGCGCCAGCACCCCCTGGAAGAGGAAGGTGCCGATGATGACATGGGATACCTTGGCGCGGGTCACCGTCGCCCCGCCGATCAAAATGGCGCTGGCCGCCACAAAGCCCATCTGCTTGGGGCCGTTGTACAACTGCATAAAGCCAAAGGACTGGGAGTAGACGATGATGCCCACCGCCGCGATGACGGTTGAAATGGTGGTGCCGATGATGCGCATCAGGTTGACGTTCACGCCCGCGGCCTCGGCAAAGCGGTGGTTGGCGCCCGCCGCGTTCATGGCAAGCCCGGAGCGGCTTCTGGAAAACAGCCACATCAATAGGCAGCACAGCAGGAAGAACATCAGCAAGCCCGTTGGCACCTTGACGCCCAGCACGGTGAAGCTTAGGAAATTGTCCAGCAGTTGGCCAAAGGAATCGCTCATGTTGTGCATGGTGCGCAGCCCGCTGCCCAAAGCCCAGGTTAATTTGGGGTTTTTAAAGGGCAGCAGCATCCACGCGATGCAAAACAGGGATACAAAGCTGAAGCCCACATAGGTGGAGACGGTCATCTCGCTGCCCTGTAAGCGGTTTAGCAGCTTGCCGTACAAAATGCCGATGGGCAAGGCCAGGATGATGCCGCCAATGACGGAGAACAGGAAGGCGCCCCAGCCGGTCATGTTCATCTCCAGGGCCACGAGGGTTGAGATCAAGCCCGCGATGATGCCCACGGTCATGCCCATGTTCAGGCTGATGCCCGACTGGATTCCCGGCAGCATGGCCAGGGCCAGCACGCCGTACATGCCGGTGCGCCACAGGACGGTGGACATCATGCCCGGCACGTTGATGTTGTAAAGGGCAGCCGCTACCAGAAGCAGCAGGAAGAAGAAGGAGATCACCAGCCGCGGCATGCCCAGTGAGCGCTTGAGCGGCTTGTAGTAAAACACCGTCAGCGCGATGACCAGGGTGCCCGCCGCCAGCACCACCAGGTTGGTGGCCTGCCGGGCGATGAACATGCGCGTGCGCTCCCCGCCCACATAGATGGTGTCCGCGCCGGTTTTGGCGTAGTGGTCATACTCGGTCTGGAAATCGCTCTCCCCGCCCTTGACCACGGCAATCAGCGGCTCGCGCAGTTGGGCGCGCATGGCAGGCTGCAAATCGGGCAGGCTGGTTTCCAGCACGTCATACATGGCGTCATAGGCGGGCGTTAGGGTCTCGCCCAGGGCGGCCAGCTGCGCGGAGGGCACAAAGCCTGAGTAATCCACCTTTTCCTCGGCGCTTACCACCAGGGCGTCCTCGCTCAACGCGCCGTCCTCGGCGCTGGCGGTCTCCTGCTCGGCTGCCTTGGCGGCCTTGGCCTTTTGCTCCTCCCGCCAGACCTCAGCATAGGCGGCTTTTTCCTGTGTTTCCAGGCGGGTGAAGCCGGTCAGCGCGGTCTCCAGCGCCTCGATGGAAAGGTTCAGGTCGGTACGGTCCAGGCTCTTTGTGGAGCCGAAGTATTTTTCCTCCGCCGCCTTGCGGGCCAGCTGCTCCTGCTCATCCGCGTAGGCGGAGCGCTGGTTGCGGCTGTAGCCGTTGGCGTCGGCGTATGCGCGCGCCTCGCGCTTGGCGTTTAGCGCCAGGTCGTTGACAATGGCGCCGGCAGCGGTGCGCAGCACGGCATAGTTGCGCATCTTTAGCAGCGCGGCCTGCGTCTGCTCCTGCCCGCGCTGGGCAAAGCCCCAGATGCCGGTTGCCAGGAGCGAGAGGGCCAATACAGCCAGGAGGATGGCAGCCGCCCACTGCGTTTTTATCTGTTTCATCGCTGTTGTTCCTCCTGTGTGGAAATGCCGCTCATGGCCAGGCCAAAGTCCGTGTCCGGGCTGTCCGGCTGCAGGATGCCGGCCACCCTGCCCTCGGCCACAATCACAATGCGGTCGCAGATGGAGCGCAGCTCCATGAGCTCGCTGGATACCATCACAATGGTTAAGCCGTACTCACGGTTCAGTTTGACCAGCGTCTCCAGCACCAGGGCTTTCGCGCCGATGTCGATGCCGCGGGTGGGCTCGGACACAAACAGGAAGCGCGGGTCCATGGTGAGCGCGCGGGCGATGCACACCTTTTGCTGGTTGCCGCCAGACAGGGTGCCGCTGGCCTGCGCCGGGGAAGTGCAGCGGATGTCCAGATCGCGGATCATCTTCTTCGCGTGCTCGCGCACCTGGCGCGCGGAGCGGATCTTAAGCGGCCCCACGCCGGTAAAGAAGCTGCCCTTGATCTGCATGGCGTTGAAGCTGATGTTGTCCTCGATGGATTCATCAAGCAAAAGCCCCACGCCGCGCCGGTCCTCCGACACCATGGAAAGACCCGCCTCCAATGCCTGCCGCGGCGCGTTGAGCGGCAGGTCCTCATCAAACAGGGTGACGCTGCCCCGGGCAGGGTACAGGCCCATGACCCCATTGGGCAAGCCCACCTTGCCCTGGCCGGCCAGGCCGCCAATGCCCAGGATCTCGCCCTCCATCACGTCCAGATCAAGCCCGCGCACGCTCTCACCCGGCATATCCACCACCAGGTCGCGCACCTTCAGGGCTATTTTGCCAGACAGCGGCTGCTGCCGCTGCGCTACGCGGTTTAAGCCTTCATCGCCCCGGCCAATCATCATGCCCGCCATTTCCGTCAGGCTGGTTTCGCGGATGGCCCTGCTGCCCACCAGGCCGCCATCCCGCAGGACGGTGACGGTGTCGGCCGCGGCCATCACCTCGTTTAAGCGGTGGGTGATGAAGATGATGGCGATGCCGGAGTCGGCGATGGATTTCATCACCTTCAGCAGCTGCTCGGCTTCGCTCTCGGTCAAGACAGCGGTCGGCTCATCAAACACCAACAGGCGTACGCCGCGCTTGTCAATCTCCCGGGCAATCTCCACAAACTGCATGTAGCCCACAGGCAGCCCGCCCACGCGGGTGCCCTCGGCGATGCTTACGCCCACGCTGTCAAGTGACAGCCGCGCGTCCTTGGCCATGGCGGTGTGATCCAGGGATTCCAATTCATGGCCCAACACCCGGCTGACCAGGTTGGGGTGGCTGATCTCCCGGTTCAACTTGATGTTCTCAGTAATGGAAAAGCCGGGAATCAGCATGAACTCCTGATGGACCATGCCAATGCCCTGCTTCATCGCCTCCTGCGGGGAGTGGATCTCAACCGGCTGGCCAGCCACACGAATCTCCCCCTTAAAGCCGCCGGTGGCGTGGATGACCGGCATGCCAAAGAGGATGTTCATCAAGGTGGACTTGCCCGCGCCGTTTTCGCCCAGGAGGGCGTGGATCTCCCCCGGGCGCACCTTCAGCGTGACATCCCTCAGCACCGCGCTTTCGCCGTAGTGCTTATGGATGTTGTTCATTTCAAGGATATAATCCAATCAGCAACGCTCCCTTTCTGTCCCCGGGCAGCGGGAAACACCGCTCGGTTATTCTCAATACTCATCAAAAGGGCCTGCCCGCTGTTTTATGGCTGGCAGGCCCCGGATCAACCAGACCCATGTCTCATGCTAAGCCTGGTGTAATCAAATGTTACATGATCTGGTCAGCGCCTGCTTAGTTGGCAGCCTTCTCCAGATAATCGTGGAAGTCCACCGCGTCAAAGAAGATCATGTAGTAGTTGGACACTTCGTTGCCGTTGGAGTCCACATACTTGCTGATCTGGGGTGTCTGGCCCGCGACATCGGCGATGCTGGCGGTCAGCTTGTCCAGGTTGGTCTTCTCGCCGCCGTTTTCGATCCAGTCCTTGGCGTACTGGTAGCTGGCCAGGATCATGGACATGTTCACGCCCACCGGCCAGGTGGTGACACGGCCCAGGGCGCCCAGCTCATCCAGTTTGGCAGCCATCTTGGTCAGGTAGCTTTCCACATTGCCCCACTCTTCGGGCTCAATCGCCAGGCCCAGGGAGGAGGGGAAGCCGTGGAAGGGGCTGGGGCAGCAGGGGAGGGGATAGTAGGCGTTCGCTTCCTTGAGGACCGCCGCCTGCAGGGCTTCCTGCATGCCGCAGTTGGTGGTGAAGAAGGCAACCTTCTTGCCGGCGTACTCTTCCATCACCTTGGGCACGTCAGAGAGGATAAAGGTCTGCGCGCCGGTCATGCCCGCGTCACCGGTGGGGTCGGGCGCGTCGCGCATCACCAGCTCGATGCCGGCCAACTCGGCCTCTTCCTTCATGATGTTGTAGCGGGCGACGATGGTCTCATAGCCCATGTGGCGCGCGAAGGAGTAGTGAACCAGCACTTCGGCGCCCCAGTCCTTGGAGGTCTCAACAATCTGCTCACCGCCGTGGATCTCGTCCACACCCATGACCACGTCGGCCGCGGCCGCGATGTCAGAGGGATCCTCTGCCGGGACGCCGGCAATCAGCAGGATGTCCGGGCGGGTTTCTTTAATCTTGGTGTAGGCCGCGGTGGCGCCCTGCACAGCCTGGACCATGATGATGGCCTTGACGTCAGGGTCCTCGGCAAACTGCATCAGCTTGCCCATGGTGGTCTCCACCTCAGAGGAGAAGTTGTCCGGATAGGTGTCGGTGATGACAACGCCGGGGTTCTCCGCCTGCAGCCGCTCCGCGGCGCGGAATTCTTCCTCGCCCTGGGAGGTGGTGCCGGTTAAGATGGCAATCTTGTAGGTGGGGGCTTCCGCCAGACCGGGCAGCATCAAGCCCAGCAGCATGGCCAGTGACAACATAAGGGCCAACAGTTTCTTCATGGGGTCCTCCTTTTTTTATACCGCAAACGTATTGATCCGGCGCGGCAGTTTCTCATGGTGTTAGTTAATAGATAAATTATACATTTGTCAAGCGGAAAAATCAAGAAGCTAAAAAAGTAAGTATACACTGATTTTTTGAGGGTTAATCAATTTTGGGCTTGGGCGGAACGGATAGATAGATGCCATAAACCACAAAAATATCAAGCGGGAACAGCAAAAACGCGCGGGTCATCATGCACAAAAACAGCATAAATACAGAATCGCGCGGCGATAAGGCGGTGTACCGCGCAGAAAAATATACAAAACAGGCTGGAAAAACAGGATTGGGTATCATCCCTGCAAGAAAGTCTGTCTGTATACCGTTGATTAAGTACACCCGACGCCAACCGGAGGCCGCCATGAAAACAAAAACCCAACGTGCCCTGATCTGCCTGCTGCTGGCCATGATGCTCATCCCTGCGCTGCCTGTCGGCGCCAAGGGCATCCTGCCTGCTGTGCCCGGGCTTTCGTTGCTGCCCCTTCATATCACGGATCTTGTTGTCACCATGGCGGTGCAAGGGGATGTTGTAGCCCTGCTGAGTATGGATGAAGAGACCGGCGCGCAAAGTCTTGCCCTGTACCAAACGCCGCAGATGGAACAGCTTGCCAGCGCGGACTACACAAGCCAGCCCGTACCCGAAAGCTATGACGACATCCGCCTGGGCATTCTGCCGGATCAGCGGGTGTACGCCGCCAATCTGTCTAACAAAACGCTGGACATATTCAGCGCGGATTTGAGCCAGCGCACAACCAGCCAGTTCACCGGCGTGGATTACCCCATCTCTGTCTATTTGCAGCCGGATCAACAGGTGCTGTGGATGGGCACGGGAGACAGCCAGCTGATGAAGTTGGATATTGACAGCGGGGAGTTGAAGGAGATGCATCCCCAGGTGCCCGCGGGCTTTGAGTTTTATCAGGTGCTGGGAATAAAGGATGGCAGGCTGCGGTTGCACTATTACAAAAATCCAGACTTGGACTTGGTGGTGGAGCTGGCGGAAAACGGAAGCACCTCTTTCATTCCTGTCATGCGCGGTCACAGCTATCTGGACGCGGAAAATGTGATGCTGTCCGACAGCCAGACGGCGCTGCTGGGAACCCTGGGGCAGGAGAACTACCTGCATATCGTCGATTGGCGCAGATCGGAACGCTTAGTTGAAATAAAGGGTAACCACCTGCTCACCAACCGATTTGAGGAAATGGAAGTCATCCTGCGAGTGTATGATGCAGGTCGCTTTCAGATGGTAAATGAGCTTATTCTTCCGCATGAGGCGGATGATCTTTACTTCATGCAATCGGCGATGATAAGCGACAATCAGGTGCTGCTGGTCTACCAGGGGTACGAACCAAACGCTTTCCAGCTTTATCTGTGGGCGTTTTTGTCCGCATCCCAGCCCCAGGATGTGAGCATGCGGCAAATCAGCTACCCAGATTTCATGGCGGAGCAGGATCAGTTGTCGCGAGACATCAAGGCGCGCCATGGTGTCACCGTGCATATCCGGGAAGCGGGCGCCGGCTTCCGCAACGCGGTCTACTACGCACAGCCCGCCCGGAGTGAGCTGCCGCTGCGCCACGCTTTGCTTTTACTGCGGGATTTTCTGGACAGCCTGCCGTCCGGCCTGGTTTCAGAGGCGCTTCTTTGGCCCTATACAGAGTTTGCCATCTACCTGAGCGGGCCCATCACACAAAAAAGTGCGGAGGGCATTGTCTACCCATCCGGCTTCAGCGCGGAGGAGGGCAGCCTGCGCTACCTGGCGCTCAACGTGCAGGATTACGCTTTTCAAAGCACCCTGCACCACGAGTTCATGCACCTGCTGGAGGACAGATTAAGCCAGACAGCCTATGAGGTGGACAAGCCCGTGTTCATGTTCTGGGACAGCCTGGGCCCCAAGGAGGCGGAGCACCACGGTTTCGCGCTCACCTATACGGATGAATCCGGAGACACTTTTTCAGATCTTGATTACACCAGTTTTCATGAAAAGGCGCAGGCACATCCGGACAGCGTCTGGTTTGTGGATGCCTACAGCCGCACCTGGCCGCTGGAGGACCGGGCCCGCTTGTTTGAGCACATGATGACTAAAAGCCCCTATACCGATCCCTTCACCTTCCCCAACCTACGCAAAAAGGCGCAAATTTTGGCCGCGCTTCTGCGCCAGGCCTTCCCCAGTTTGCGCCAAGTGGATACCGCGCCCTGGGAAACCCAGATTGAAAAGACAGCGGATTATGAGGCCTTCCTGGCCAGCGTCTATGACGAGCTGACCGCGCCATAGCGCGTGGCAAACGGGCAATTCACACACTCCCTTAGCAGGGGAGTTTTTTTGTCACCATTCCTTGACAAACAGACCTTGATGTATATACTGTATATATAACACATGTACAGTGAGGTGAAGCGAATGCGTATCGTGCTGCAAAATGACAGCGGGCGCGCCATCTACGAGCAGATCGCGGAGCAGATCAAGGACGCCATCATGAAGGGGGACCTGCAGCCGGGGGACCCGCTGCCTTCCATCCGCGCGCTGGCGCGGGACTTGCGCATCTCGGTCATTACCACCAAGCGCGCCTATGACGAGCTGGAGGCCGAGCGCTTCGTGGAATCCATCCAGGGCAAGGGCTCCTTCGTGGCCACCCAGGACAGCGCCATGATGCGGGAAAAACGCCTGCACACCATCGAAAGCAGGCTGTCAGAAGCGCTGCTGGAGGCCAGGCTGATGGGCCTTGCATATGAAGAGATTGAACGGATGCTGCGCATCCTGTGGGAGGAATAAGATGGATACAGTATTAGACATCAAAGGCCTGCGCAAGGAGTACAAAACCTTTGCCCTAAAGGACATCTCCTTTTCCCTGCCCCGCGGCTATATCATGGGCTTCATCGGGCCCAATGGCTCGGGCAAAACCACCACGCTCAAGCTGATTATGAATTTAATGAAGAAGGATGGCGGAGAAGTGTCGGTCTTCGGGCAGGACAACATCCAGTTTGAACGGCAAATCAAACAGCGCATCAGCTTTGTGTATGACGAGTCGGTGTATTACGAGCAGCTGCCCATCCGCGCGATGACCAATATCATCCGCCCCTTTTATGACAAGTGGGACCAGGCCAAGTACGAGGACTACCTCAAACGCTTTGAGCTGGATGAGAAAAAGAAGATCAAGGAGCTGTCCAAGGGCATGCGCACCAAGTACGCCCTGGCGCTGGCGCTCTCCCGCCACGCGGAGCTGCTCATTATGGATGAGCCCACCGCCGGCCTGGACCCGGTCTTCCGGCGGGAATTGCTGGACATTTTGCAGGACATATTGCAGGAGGAGCAAAATTCCATCCTCTTCTCCAGCCACATCACCTCCGACCTGGACCGCGTGGCCGATTACATCACCTTCATCAACAGTGGGGAAATCGTCTTTTGCGAGGAGAAGGACCAGGTCTTTGAGCGCTATACCCTCGTGAAGGGCGGCCCTGCGGATTTGACGCCGGAGCTCTCCAATCAGCTGATTGGCCTGTCCCGCCGGGATACCGGCTTTGAGGGCCTGGCGATCGGCCATCCCCAGGGGGAAGGGCTGGTGTTTGAAAAACCCAACCTGGAGGACATCATGTTCTACCACACCAAGGGGGCGCAGCATGGTCGCTAAGCTTGTTTTTTCCAAGTGGCAGGCCACACTGATGGCCCCTGTCACCTTCATCTACAACCTCGCCATGCCCTTTTTGTTCCGCCTGTTCATACCCGGGTTCAAGGAGGCCTACTTCCCCGCCCTGCTCGTCTTTTACCTGATGTTCAGCTTAAGCATCAGCCTGGAGATGCAAAACAGCGCGGGCATCTCCCGCTTGCACCTGCCGGTCACCGCCCGCCAGGTGGTGGCAGCGAACTTCCTGTTCCAGGCCACCATCGTGCTCTTCGCCTGGCTGGTGGCCACCCTGTTTGTCACGCTCTCGCCCAGGGGCACCTTCGTCCCGGGCATCATTCCCAAGGCTTCCCTTGTGGCGCTGCTGCTGTCGGGCATCACAACAGGCATTGGCAACCTGCTGCCCCCAAAAGGCTATCAGCTGATGAGCATGCTGGTATTCATCGCCCTGATATTTGTAACAATTTCAGGGGGCGACGCCAATTTCCTGCCCTGGCTCAGCCTGCCGGTTGCCCTTGGGGCCAGCCTGGGCGGCTTTACGCTGGCGATGGCCCTTAGTCTGCTCTGTCCGCCAAGGTTTGTGTAGGAGGCGCCAATGATTCATCTGATTAAAAAGGACATCCGCTTAAACCGCCTGGTTTTACTCATCTTTCTGCTTGCTGATCTGGTCATCATCCCGGTGATCCTGGAAGAAAGGGCAGCCGCGCTGGTATTTGGTGCGCTGTTCATTCAGGTCATCCTCTGCCATGTGCTCTTTACCATGAACCGCCAAAATGCGCGTGGCGCAAAGGAAAACAGGCTGCTGATCGCCCTGCCTGTCAATCGGCGGAACATTGTGCTGGGCAAGTACCTGTTCTGCCTGCTTTGCGTGCTGGCAAACGCCGCCTGGCTTTGCCTGATTACACTGACTGTCTCCCTGCTGGGCGGGCCCATGCTGATGCCGGTTTTGGTGCAGTTCCTGATGATGGTGGCAATTGGGATTGTCTATTTTATCTTTATGCTGCCCATCTCCTATGCCGCGCCGCAATACGCCAGTGTCGTTGCCCTTGTTGTCTATCTGGCGGTCATTGTGCTCCCGTCAAAATTGCCCGAATGGCTGGGTAATGAGGCGGATTTTTCACAGATGATGATGG
This sequence comes from Clostridiales bacterium, assembly GCA_012837525.1. GTDB lineage: Bacteria > Bacillota > Clostridia > Christensenellales > Aristaeellaceae > UBA6115. The sequence continues at coordinate 12,486 of DUQZ01000087.1, forward strand.
GTTTCGCGGTCAAACTGGGCGGCTTCGTCCTGCCAGTCATTGTGGTATTCATTATTTTGCTCAGTTTGGCGTCACTGCGCATTTCACAAAGCGCCTACCAGCGGGCGGAATTTTAGGCAAACGTATTGTTGCATTCACGCGACAAATCTACAAAAATGTCGCGTGAAAGGAACACAGCAAAAAGGAGCCGATCGACGGCTCCTTTTTTACAGGTCAACCTTGATTATTCCTTCAACTCCACCATCACCACGGTATCCGTCTCATCCGGCAGCACGGGGTCCGGGCCCAGGCTTACAAAGCAGATGCCCGGGTAGTTGTTGGTGATCCAGTTGCGCTCCACCTTCAACTCATGCCCGGTGGCCAGCATGCGCACGGCCTTCACATCATCCGCCTTCACGCCCACCAGCGGCAGGTAGCCGATGGGGTTGTCAAAGATGTGGAAATACAGCTTGTTGCCCTTTTTGGTCACGCGGCCAAAGTCCGGGTTCTCTATGTCCGCGATGCCGCAGCCGTAGATGCTGTCCTTGTTGTCCCGCATCCAGCGGCCGATTTCAGCCAGGGCGGTCAGGGACTGCTCCGGGATGCGCCCGCGCGCGTCCGGCCCCACGTTCAGCAGCAGGTTTCCGCCCTTTGAGACGCATTCCACCAGCTTGCGGATGAGCATGGGCGCGGGCTTGAAATGCTTGTCCGTGCCGTGGAAGCCCCAGCTGTTGTTCATGGTCACACAGGCCTCCCAGGCTACTGGGTCGCCCTTGTAATTGACGATGCCGTGGGGCGGGATGATCTGCTCGGGGCTTAAAAAGTCCCCGCTGTACACATTGGGGTGCTCCGTAATCAGGCTGCCAAAGCCCTCGCCGCTGGCCTCCAGGCGGTTGTCGATGATGACATCGGGCTGATAGGTGCGCACCATGTTCACCAGCTCGGTCGCGCGCCAGGCCTCGCCGTGCAGGTGGTCATAGCTGAAGTCAAACCACAAAATGTCAATCTGGCCGTAGTTGGTAACCAGCTCCTTCACCTGGGCGTGCATATAATCCAGGTAATTGTCAAAATTGTGCTTGACGTCCCTAAAGGCTGGGTTGTCGCGCATGGGGTGCTGGCGGTCGCCAAAGTGGGGGAAATCCGGGTGATGCCAGTCGATGGTGGAATAGTAAAAGCCCACCTTTAGGCCCTCCGCGCGGAAGGCGTCCACATACTCGCGCACCAAATCGCGCCCGGCCTTCGTCTTGGTGGCCTTGTAGTCGGTATGCTGGCTGTCAAACAGGCAGAAGCCGTCATGGTGCTTGGCGGTCAGGACGGCGTAGCGCATGCCGGCTTCTTTTGCCGCCTTCGCCCAGGCCTTGGGGTCATAGTCCACGGGGTCAAACTCGTCAAAATACTGCTGGTAGTCTTCCACGCTGATGCGCTCGTTGCAGCGGATCCACTCCCCGCGCGCCGGGATGGCGTAAATCCCCCAGTGGATGAACATGCCAAAGCGCGCTTCCTGAAACCACGCCATGCGTTTTTCGTATGCTGCCCGGTCCATATCTGCCTCCTTATGGGTATTTTCTGCCCACATCATAGCACAGTTGGGGTTACAGCACCATCAACAGGGTGCCCGCGCCGATGAGCGCTGTGCCGATGATGGACTTGGTGTCAAACTGCTCATGCAAAAAGATGAAAGCCAGTACCAGGGTGAACACGACGCTTAATTTGTCAATCGGCACCACCTTTGATACATCGCCCATCTGGATGGCCTTGAAATAGCACAGCCAGGACGCGCCGGTGGCCAGGCCGGAGAGGATCAGAAAGGTCCAGCTTCTGCGGCTGATCTCACTGATGCCCTTGTGCGCGTCGGTCATAAACACAATGCCCCAGGCCAAAAGCAGCACCACAAAAGTGCGCAGCGCGGTGGCCAGGTTGGAGTTGACCCCCTCAATGCCGATCTTGGCAAAGATAGAGGTGAGCGCGGCAAACACCGCCGACGCCAGTGCCAATACAAACCACATACCAATACCTCCTGAACGTTATTCTTTCGATTTTCCCTTGCCCAGCACCTGGCTGGCGGCTTCCTCGCGGAACTGGTTGGTGTACAACTTGTAGTAACCGCCGCGCTTCTTGAGCAATTCCTCGTGCTTGCCCTCTTCGGTGATGACGCCGTCCTCCAAGAGGAGGATGCGGTCAGCCTTCCGGATGGTGGACAGGCGATGGGCGATGATGAAGCTGGTGCGCCCGGCCAGCGTCTGCTCAATGGCGTGCTGGATCATCACCTCGGTCTCGGTATCCACCGAGGAGGTGGCCTCGTCCAGCACAAACAGGCGCGGGTTGTGCAAAATGGCGCGCGCGAAGGAGATCAGCTGCTTCTCGCCCGTGGACAGGCGGCTGCCGCCCTCGCCGACCGGCGTGTCATAGCCCTTGTCCATCTTTTGGATGAAGGCGTCCGCGTTCACCAGCTTGGCGGCGCGCATGGCGTCCTCCTCGCTGGCCTCGGGGTGGGCGTAGCGCAGGTTGTCCATCACGGTGCCGGAGAACAGATGCGGTTCCTGCAGCACATAGCCCAGGCTGGACTGCAGCCACAGCTGGCTGCGCTCCCTGTAATCCTTCCCGTCAATGAGGATGCTGCCCTGGGTGGGCTCATAAAAGCGGCAAAGCAGGTTCACAATGGTGGATTTGCCGGCGCCCGTGGGCCCCACAATGGCGATGGTCTCACCCGGCTTGACCTTCAGGTTGAAGTTGCGCAGCACCTCCTCGCCGTCCTTGTAGCGGAAGGTGACATCGCGAAACTCCACCTCCCCGGTGATGGATTCCCAGTTTTCCCGCTTGGGGTGGAAGTTGTCCCCGTAGCGGGCGACGACCTCGGGGGTATCCTTTATGTCCGGCTCCGTCTCAAGCAAACTCACCACGCGCTCGGCCGCGGCCTGGATGCGCTGCAGCTCCGAAAACGCGGCCGCGATGTCCCGGATGGGGTGGAAAAACTGCACCGAGTAGCTGACAAAGGCGGTCAGCGTGCCCAGGGAGATCACCCCGCCCAGCACGCGGCTGGCGCCCTCGCCCAAGACCAGGGCGGAGGCGATGGAGGACACGGCAATCACCAGCGGCATAAACAGGGCGGACAGGGTGGCGGCGCGGATGGCCGCTCTTTTCATGGTGCCGGTCAAGTCCACAAACTCGGCTACGTTTTGCTCCTCGCGCACCAGGGTCTTGGTGGTTTTGGCGCCCATGATGCCCTCGTTGAAGCTGCCGGTGATGCGGGAGTTGATCTTGCGCACCTCACGCTGCGCCTTTAGGATGCGTTTTTGAAACCAGGCGGTGATGATGGCCAACACCGGCACCACTGCCAGCACCAATAGGGCCAGCTGCCAGTTGATGATCAGCATGGAGATGGTGACGGACACCAGGAAGATGCTGGCCCAGACCAGGTCCACCAGGCCCCAGCCAAAGGCTTCCGCCAGGTGGACGACGTCGCTGGTCAGCCTGCTCATCAAGAAGCCCACGCTGGTGCGGTCGTAGTAGGAAAAGGGCAATTCCTGCAGCTTTTTGAAGCCCAGCATGCGCATGTCATAGTTGACGCGGGATTCAATAAAGCCTGCCACTAAGATGAAAAAGAAGATGGAGGCAACCTGCAGGATGATGATGACCAGATACACCAGGATGAACGGCCACAGGGACTGGGTGGCCTCGTTCACCACGATGTAGTTGTCAATCGCGTGGCGGGTTAGAAGGGGGATAAACACGTCTGTCACCGCCAGCACCACCATCATCAGGGCCACAAAGCCCATGGCCTTCCAGTGGCGGCGCATGCGCACAAACAGTTTTTTGAACAGCCCCGGGTCAAATTTTTTGGTATAGTCCTGCTCTTCTATAAAGGATGTATTACTCATTGATTTGCTCCTGACTCGTGTGCGCCTGCAGCTCATCCGCCAGCCCGGACTGGATCTGGTGGATGCGCTGGTACAGGCCCGGCCGGTTGATCAGCTCACTATGGTTGCCGGCGTCCTTGATGCGGCCGTCCTCCAGCACGAAGATGACGTCCGCCTGGCTTAAGGTAAGGATGCGGTGGCTGATGATGATGGTGGTGACGTTCTCACTCCTGCGCGCCAGCGCCTCGCGGATGCGCGCGTCGGTGGTGGTATCCACCGCCGAGAGCGAATCATCAAAGATGAGGATGTCGTTGTCCTTCAGCAGGGTGCGCGCGATGGCCACGCGCTGCTTTTGGCCGCCGGAGAGGGTCACGCCGCGTTCGCCCACCATGGTCTCCCAGCCTTTTTCGCTTTCCTCGATAAACTCCAGCGCCTGCGCGTCCTGCGCGGCCTCCTCCACCATCGCGCGGGTGGCGTCCGGCGCCGCGATGCGGATGTTGTCGTAGATGGTTTTGCTGTACAGGAAGGGCTCCTGCAGCACCAGGCCCACGCGGCTGCGCAGGTGCTTGCGGGCCACCTGGTTGATGTCGTGCCCGCCAATGGTAATGCGGCCCGACTGCGGCGCGTAGAGGCGCTGCAAAAGCAGCGCGATGCTGGATTTGCCGGAACCCGTCGCGCCCAGGATGGCCGCGGTCTGGCCGGAGCGGATCGTGAAGGACAAGTCACGCAGCACCTCGCCGCCCTCGTCATACTGGAAGTTTACGTTTTCAAACACGATGTCACCGGACAAGGGGGGCGTGATGGCGCCTTCCGTGTCCTGCTCCGGCTTTTGGCGCAGCACTTCGTCAATACGGTTCAGGGAGACCATTGCGCGTCCGCCCTGGGAGAGGATCCGCCCCAGGTTGCGCACCGGCCAGAGCAGCATGCCGATGTAGCTGGTAAACACCACGATGTCGCCCACGCTGATGCGCCCGGCGCGCGCTTCCATCAGGCAAAACACCAGCGTTAACAGGGTTTGCACCATGCCCATTAAGTCACCGGTGGACCAGTAGATGGCGTCCAGCCAGCTTAATTTGATAAACTTGTCGCGGGTGTCCCCGGCTGCTTTATCAAATTTTTCAATCTCGCGCTGGGCCTGGCCAAAGGCGCGCACAACGCGCACGCCGGTCAGGTTTTCCTGCATCACGGTGGTCATGTGGCCCTCGGCCTCATCCGCGGTGCGATAGGCCTTCACCACCAGCTTGAAAAACTGCCAGGCAAACAAGAAGAGTAGCGGCATGATCATCAGGCTGATCATGGTAATTTTGAGTGAAATGGGGATGAGCAACGCCAGCGCGATGCCCACCATCATCAGGGCGTCCACAATGTTAAGCAGCTGCATCGCGAAAAAGCGCCGCGCCGTGTCCACGTCCTGGGTGCAGCGCTGCACCAGGTCACCCGTGGGGGTTTTTGAGTGGTAGGAGAAGGACAATTCCTGCAGGTGGCTGTACAAATCGTTGCGCAGCCTGCGGGCGGAGCGCTCCGAGCCAATGGCGGTCAAGCGGCCTTTTAGGAAGTTGCAGGCGCCGGAGACCACGCTGATTGCCACAATGGCCACACCCGGGATCCACAAGTTGGCGCGCATAAACTCGCGCCCGCCCAGGCTGTTGACCCAGTTCGCGACAAAGCCGGGCAGCCGGGAAGGCATGCCCTGCAGGTAATTGTCCAGCACCTCCGCCAATATGGCAGGGGTGAAAAAGCCCAGCAATACGCTGATCACGGTGAGGAGGGCCGCGCCCAAAAAGTAGCGCGCGTTCTCCTTTATCAGTGTCCACATCAGATGATGTTTTCGTTTCTTCATGTTACCTCTACATATTTAAGAGCATAAAAATAGCTCCGCATTGTGCCGTGCCATGCAGGAGCCGCCTTGATTGCCTGGTGTATAAATTCAGCGCAAGAAAAGCCGGCCGGGCCATGGCAGAGATCCCTGTACAGACGCCCTGTTTTCTCTATTGATTCCATTGGTCATCTTGCCGCGGCCTCCTTTCAGATTATTACCGCACCAAGTATAGACAGCATGAACTGTGCAAGTCAAGACAAATTTTATAAAAATACAAGATTTTAGCCTGAAACCAGCATGTGTTGCATAAACGGAACCAAGTTTGCGCGTTTACCGCCTGGCCTAATGATGTTTTATGCGCCCAGCGCGCCTGGATGCGGGCGGTGGGCACTTACTACTCCTTGACATTTGCCCTATGCACAGGTGTATAATTGACCAGATTACAGGTGCATCAACCCATTTTTTGTCCATTGACCGAATGCAGCTTCTGATCCCTCATAGCCGTTCAGGCTGGGATAAAGAAGATAAACGCATACAACCAACCATTGAGGAAGTACCCCACATGATGAGACACAAAACCCGTCACCCGCTTTTGTGGCTGACAGCCCTTGTGATGCTCTTTGGCCTGCTGCCAGGTCTTAGCCTGGCGGAGCAAGCCGAAGCGCCTGCCTACCCCGGGTTTGTTTTGATGGAGCAATCCCAGTTCACCCTGGTGAACGCGGCGGCCACGCTGTATGAGCATGAGAAGACAGGCGCACTGGTCCTCCTGCTTGAGAACGAGGATACCAACCGTACCTTTGATATTTCCTTCCGCACACCGGCTTTGAACGATACAGGTGTGCCGCATGTGTTTGAGCACGCCACCCTGGGCGGCTCCAAAAAGTATCCGTCCAAGTCCCTGTTTTTCAACCTGTCCCACCAAACCTACAACACCTACATGAACGCGATGACCACCGACATCATGACCACCTATCCCATCGCGTCCCTGTCGGAGGATCAGCTGCTGCGCTACGCGGATTACTACTTGGACAGCGTGTTTAACCCCATGCTGATGGAGGACGCCAGCATCTTCTCCGAAGAGGCCTGGCGCTATTCCCTCGCCAGCGAGGACGCGCCCCTGGAGCTGGCCGGCACCGTGTATACAGAGATGAAGGGCGCCTACACCATCAACACCGCGGCGCGGTTCAACTTTTTTAAAACATTGTTCCCGGGCAGTGTGTCGGGCAACTCCTTTGGCGGAGACCCGCAGCACATCCCGGAGATGACCTTTGAGGATTTGACCAATTACCACGACGCCTACTACCATCCTTCCAACTCCTTAAGCATCCTGTACGGCAAGCTCACCCAAAAGGCGGAGTTCATGCAGCTGATGGACAGCTATTTCTCCGCGTTTGAGAAAAAGGAGTTCACCTTCACGGATGAGAACTATGTGCCCATCACCGAGCATACCGAAGTCACCCATGAGTTCGCGGTGGAAGCGGGCTCTGACACCAAAAACGGCGCGGTGGTCTATTTAGGCTATGTTTTGGAAGGCGTCACCAAGGAAGACGAGCACGTGATGGACCTGTTGACCACGCTTATTAACGAGCCGTCCTCCTACTTCCAGCAGGAGATGAAAAAGCGCCTGCCCGCGGCCAGCGCCGGCTGCTATTACGACAACACCACGCCGGAGATCGCGGTTGTGTTCAGCGCCACTGGCATGAACGCCGAGCAGGCCCAGGACTTCCGCGAGCTGGTGGACGAAGCGCTCATCCACATTCGCGAAAACGGCTTTGACAAGGAGGCCGTGGAAGCGGTTGCCGCCGCCACCCGGCTTGAATTGCTGTTGACAGCGGAAGAACCCAACGTAGGCCCCAACCTGCTGCCCAGCGTGGCCTACTCCTGGACGGCTGATGGGGATGTCAACGCCTATCAGCAGTATGTGGACAACA
>DUQZ01000005.1 GCA_012837525.1 Clostridiales bacterium
AGGGGCATTTTTTATGTGTTTTTTGTGGGACGCAAGTAAATTTTTTAGGACATTATCCTGAATATTGATTATTTATCTAAATATGTTATAGTCTGTCTTAGGAATATAGCGTGTTGAGGTGAGCGATGGCTTTTGATGTATTAAGCATTATTAAAACCGAGGAGCAAAAGGCCTCGGAATTGCTGCACGAAGCGCAGCAGGCAGCCAATGACATGATTAAAAACGCCGAAACCAAGGCGATAGAGGACGAGCGCAAGGCCGCGGTGGATAACCGCGCCTTGTTTCAGCAAATCCTGGATGAGCGCAAAACCCAGGTGGAAGCGCAGCTGAAGGAACAGCAGGCACAAAAGCGGGAGGCGTTGATGACGCAGGTCAATGAAGCCAAAGCACGCGTCGCGGACGCCGCCCAATATATCATCAGCGAGGTTGTCAATGGCAATCGTTGATATGCAACGCCTTGAGGTGTTGACCATGAAGCGCGATCATACGCGCTTGCTTCAGTTTCTGCAGCGCGCGGGCTGCGTACAATTAATCCCGGTGCAGGCAGATGAGAGCCAGTTTGGCGCAATCGACCACGAGCAAAAATATCTGGCGGAGGACACCCAAAACCGCATCAAATGGGCCATTGGCCGCCTGTCCAAATACGATACCGAGAAGCAATCCATGTTCAAGCCCCTGCCGCTCGCCCCGCGCGAAGCGCTGGAGGAAGAGAACCTGGATGATGTGCTGCAAGTTGTTTCGCAGGTAGAAGACCTGATGCGCAAAAGCGGCGAGAAACGCGGCCATGAGACGCGGCTGGACCAATTGGAAAGCCAATTGACACCCTGGCTTAATTTGGAGATTCCAGCTGACGAATTGACCGCCACGCAAACCACGCGCGTCTACTCCGGCAGCATGCCCTCCCGCAAATTAAACGAGTTGATCCAGGCCTGGGAAGGCCGGCCAGTCAATATCCTGCCGCTGTCCAACATCAGCGCGACGGCCTATTTTGTCGCGGTGGTGCACAAGTCAGTGGTGGAGGAATTTTTGCAGGCCCTGCGCGCGGCCGGCTATACCCCAGCTGCGCCCCAAACAGGCAGCTTGACACCCAGGGCACAGCTGGAGAAGATCCAGCGCGAAAAAGACGCCCTGGTGGATGAGGAAAAGGCCATCGAAGAGCAGCTGCGCGCGCTTGCGGTTCACCTGCCGCACATGCGCCTGGCCTTTGAAAACCTTGGCGCCAAAAAGGCGCGCCTGCAGGCGCAGGAGGCCATGGCGCACACCGGCAGCGTGTCCATGCTGCAAGGGTGGATTCCCAAGCCCTCGGTGGAACCCTTGCTGGACGCTATGCGCCGGGAGTTCCCCAACGCGCAGGTGATGGTGAGCGATCCCAAGGAAGAGGATGACCCGCCGGTGCTGCTGCACAACAACCCGGTGGTGCGTCCCTATGAGGCGGTGGTGGAGGGCTTCGCCCTGCCCAAGAATGGCACCCTGGATCCAACCCCTGCCATGATGCCCTTCTTTGCCTGCTTCTTTGGCATGATGGTGTCAGACGCGGGCTACGGGCTGATGATGGCCCTGTTGATTCCCATCCTGGTGAAGGTGATGAAGCCCTCGCCCGGCGCGCGCAAGATCTTCTGGATTCTCTGCGGCGGCGGCGTCGCCACCCTGTTTTGGGGCGCGATGTACAACACCTGGTTTGGCTTCTCGCCCTGGCCGTCCGTGTTTGACCCGGTCAACAACTCCCTGCCCGTGATGGGCCTGTGTATCGGCCTGGGCGCCTTGCATCTGTTTGCCGGGCTGATGGTGGGCGCGGTGCAAAACTTCAAAAACAAGGATCCGCTCAGCGCGGTGTTCGACCAGTTTTCCTGGATTGTCTTAATTGTTGGGCTGGGTCTGCTTCTCTTGCCCCAAACCAAGGAGATCGGCCAGTGGATGGCCATTGGCGCGGCCGCCCTCATCCTGGTGACTGCTGGGCGCGAGAAATCCAACAACCCCTTCAAACGCCTGATTTCTGGCTTTGGCGCGCTGTATGGCATCACCGGGTGGATCTCCGACCTGCTCAGTTACATGCGCCTGTTTGGCATGGGCCTGGCGACGGGCGTCATCGGCATGGTCATCAACCAATTGGTGGGTATGCTTACCGGCAGTGGCATCATCGGCATGGTAATTGGCGCGGTGGTGTTTGTGGGCGCGCATCTGTTTAACGCGGCCATCAACATGCTGGGCGCCTATGTGCACTCCTGCAGGCTGCAGTACATCGAATTCTTTGGCAAATTCTACGAGGAAGGCGGCAAGCCTTTCCGACCCCTTCGTTTCGCGCCGCGCTATGTGCGGATTCACGAATAAAGCATCATTTGCATTTTATTGAGGAGGATCTTTCATGTTGGAACAGCTCAGTCTTGGTCAAATCCTGGCATTCGTCGCGGTATTCCTGTCCACCATCATCGCGGGCTATGGCTCCGCGAAGGCAGTAGGCCTGGCCGGCCAAACCTCTGCCGGTGTCTCCACGGAGAACCCGGAGGTCAACTCCAAACTGATGGTGCTGCAGATTCTGCCCGGTACCCAGGGCATCTACGGCTTCTTGATCGGCGTCATTATCATGGTCAACATCGGCGCCCTGGGCGGCGAGCTGAAGGCGGTGGGCCTGTTTGAAGGCATCGCGCTGATAGCGGCCGTGCTGCCGGTGGCCATTGTGGGCTATCTGTCCGCCATGCACCAGTCCAAGGTGGCGTCCGCGGGCATGCTCATGGTGGGCCAGCATCCGGATATGTCCGGTAAGGCCATCACGATGACCGTTATGGTGGAAACCTACGCGGTGCTGGCGCTGCTCATCTCCTTTATCCTGGTTAACTCCATCAAGTTTGTATGAGCACCATCAACACCCAGCCCATTTTGGACCTTATCAAGAAGGAAGCCCAGGAAGCGGCTGACCGGCTCTTGAAGGAGGCCAAGGGGCGCACAGAGGACATCTACGAAAGCGCGGCCGACCGCATCGCCACCCTGCAAAAGAAGACCAGGGAGCAGGCGAAGGCCGAAGCCGATATCCAGGAGGACCGCCTAAGGCGGCTCTTCATGCTGGAGGAGCGCAAGGATCTGCTGGGCTTAAAGCGTGAGGTCATTGACGAAGCCTTTTTGACTGCGCTTGCCCAGCTCAACCAGACCCCGGCAGACAAAGTCGCCCAGATCATGGGTGACCTTGTGTTGCAAAACGCCGCGGGGGATGAGGTGCTGCAGGCGGGCGCGGTTAACGATGCCTTTTTTACGGATGCCTTTTTGCAGGAGATGAACACGCGCTTGAAGCAGGCCGGCAAGCCCGGCACGCTCACCATGGCAGCGGATCGGTATCCGGGCGTCTGCGGCTTGGTGCTCAAGACCAGTCAAAGTGAAATGCACTGCACGTTTGACGCCTTATTGTCCACCAAACGCGAAGAGCTGGAGACCAGGGTGGCGGCCATCCTGTTCCCGCAGGATCAGGGCTAAGGGAGGGTTTATGCCGCAATCAAGCATTGCCTACGCCGTTGGCCGTGTGCGCGCCGCGGCCCGCAAGCCCCTGGGCGAAGCGCAGCTGGAGCGCTTGCTGTCTGCTGCCAATTACCAGGAAGCGCTGCACCTGCTGGTGGAAATCGGCTGGCCGGAAATGGACGGCCAGGATGTGGAAGGCCTCAGCATCAACATGCTGGAGGAGGCCTGCCACCGCCTGCGCGAGATTACGCCGGACCCTGCCTTAACGGACAGCTTTTTGCTGCGCCACGACGCGCAGAATTTAAAATCGCTCTTTAAGGCGCGCATCCTGGAAACCAAGCCAGACCGCCTGTCCGGCTGCGGCACCATCCCGCTGGATACCCTGCGCCACGCGGTGACGGAGCACGACTACCGCAAGCTGCCCATAGCCTTCCAGCAAGTGATGGAAGCGCTTGAAAAACGCATCGCCCTGCACATCAACCCCATGGAAATTGACGTGCAGATTGATAAGGCGCTCTACAGCATGATCGCGGAGCGGCTCAAGCCCACCAAGTCCAAGGCGGCCATCGCCTATTTTACCGGTAAGGTGGATTTACAAAACGCGGTGTCCTTCCTGCGCCTTCACAGCATGCAAACAGACGGCATTAGTTTGCAGGATGTGCTCTTACCGGGCGGCACCATCACGGACGCGGACTGGCTTTCCATTCAAAAAAAGCCGGACAAGCTGCTGCCTGCCTTCGCTTCCTACCCCAAGGCCATCAAGCAGGCGCTTACAAAAGCGCAGGAGGACAGCGCCCACCTGCCCGCCCTTGAAAAGGCGGCGGATGACTACCTGCTGTCCCTCTTCAGGCCCCAGCGGTATGAGCCCTTCGCCATTGAGGTGCTCATCGGCTGGCTGCTGGCGCATGAGCGGGAGGCTGGCGCGGTGCGGCTGATCATGGCGGGTAAACTGAATGATTTCGCGCCGGAACTCATCCGGGAAAGGTTGCGTGAAGCCTATGGCCAATAAGCTGTTCCGCATGGGCGTTGTGGGGGAGGAGGACGCCATCCTGGCCTTTAAGGCCATTGGCGCCATCGCCATCCCCGCGACCACCCAAGAGGAGATCTCAACCGCCATCCACCGCTTAAGCCGCGAGGGTGTGCCCGTCATCTTCATCACAGAGGCGGCGGCGCGCCTGGTGTCGGAAGCTTTGGCGCGCTATGACCAGATCATGGAAACGGCAATCATACCCATCCCTGGCATCAAGGGCAGCGACGGCTTTGGCGCGCAACTGCTGCGTGACAACGTCATCAAGGCCATCGGCGCGGATATTTTGACACAACAAAACTGATAAGACAGAAACGAGGGAGATTACATGGCCCAGGGCAAAATCATCAAAGTGGCGGGAAGCCTGATTGTCGCGGAGGGGATGTCCTCTGCGCGCATGTTTGATGTTGTACGTGTAAGTAAGCATCGCTTGATCGGTGAAATATTGGAGCTGCGCGGCGACCAAGCCTCCATCCAGGTATATGAGGAAACCAGCGGCCTGGGGCCGGGCGAACCGGTGGAATCCACCGGCGCGCCCCTCTCACTGGAGCTGGGGCCCGGGCTGATTGAATCCATTTTTGACGGCATCCAGCGGCCCTTAAACCGCATCCGGGAGCGCGCGGGGGACCGCATCACCCGCGGCATTGAAGAGTCCGCCTTAAACCGCGAGCGCGAGTGGGATTTTGTCCCGCAGGTGCAGGCGGGGGATGAGGTGCGCCACGGCGACATCCTGGGCAGTGTGCAGGAAACGGCAGTGGTCTCCCACAAGATTATGCTGCCCAAGGGCTTGGACGGGACGGTCAAATCCATCCACCAGGGCAATGCCCGCGTGACGGACACCATCTGCGTGGTGGAGGGCAAGGACGGCAAGGAGCATCAGGTCACCATGATGCAGCGCTGGCCTGTGAGGACCGGCCGCCCCTACCAGGAAAAATTATCCCCCAAAAACCCGATGATTACCGGGCAGCGGGTCATTGATACCCTCTTCCCGATCGCCTCTGGCGGTGTCGCTGCCATCCCCGGGCCCTTTGGCTCAGGCAAGACGGTGGTGCAGCACCAGTTGGCCAAATGGGCGGAGGCTGACATCATCGTGTACGTGGGCTGCGGTGAGCGCGGCAACGAGATGACGGACGTGCTCAAGGAGTTCCCCGAACTGCACGACCCGCGCACGGGCGAAACCCTCATGAAGCGCACCGTGCTCATCGCCAACACCTCCGACATGCCGGTCGCGGCCCGGGAAGCCTCCATCTACACCGGCATCACCATTGCGGAATACTTCCGTGACATGGGCTACAGCGTGGCCATCATGGCCGACTCCACCAGCCGCTGGGCAGAGGCCCTGCGCGAGATGAGCGGCCGGCTGGAGGAAATGCCGGGCGAGGAAGGCTACCCCGCCTATTTATCCAGCCGCATCGCGGAATTTTATGAGCGCGCGGGCCAGGTCATCTGCCTGGGTAGCGATGGGCGCAGGGGCGCCATCTCCGCCATCGGCGCGGTTTCACCGCCCGGCGGCGACATCTCAGAGCCCGTGTCCCAGGCAACGCTGCGCATCGTCAAGGTGTTCTGGGGCTTAAGCGCCCAGTTGGCCTACCGCCGCCATTTCCCGGCTATTGACTGGCTGTTGTCCTATTCCCTGTATTCAGACAACCTGGCGGAGTGGTTCACCGACCACGTCTCGCCGGAGTGGAATGAACTGCGACTGAAAACCATGACCATCCTGCAGGATGAGAGCGAGCTGGAGGAGATTGTCCGCCTGGTAGGCACCGATGCCCTGGGCTGGCGGGACCGACTGACGATGGAGGTCGCGCGGTCCATCCGTGAGGACTACCTGCATCAAAACGCTTTTGATGAGATCGACACCTACACCTCCCTCACCAAGCAGTACCGCATGCTGCGCCTGATTCTGGATTTTGCGGAAAAGGGCCAGCAGGCGCTGGATTCCGGCGCCAATCTGTCGGAGGTCATCAACCTGCCGGTCAGGGAGCGCATTGGCCGCGCCAAATATATCCCGGAGGATAATTTGGCCATGTTTGATGATATCGAGTCGGAGCTGGCCACCCAGGCCAATGCTCTGATCAACCGGGGAGGGCTGTAAGATGCTCAAAGAATATCGCACAATTAAAGAACTGGTCGGCCCGCTGCTGTTGGCAGAGGGCGTTGAAGGCGTCACCTATGACGAGCTGGTAGAGATCCGGGAGCAAAGCGGCAACATCCGCCGCGGCAAGGTGCTGGAAGTCAACGGCGATACCGCCCTGGTCCAGCTGTTTGAAAGCAGCAACGGCCTGCAGATGGATACCAGCACGGTGCGCTTTTTGGGCCGCAGCATCGAGCTGTCGGTGTCAGAAGACATGCTGGGCCGTGTGTTTGACGGCATGGGCAACCCCAAGGATGGCGGCCCTGCCATCATCCCGGACAAGCGCATGGACATCAACGGCACGCCCATGAACCCCGCCGCGCGCGACTACCCCAGCGAGTTTATCCAGACGGGCATCTCCGTCATCGACGGCCTCAACACCCTGGTACGCGGGCAAAAATTGCCCGTGTTCTCCGGCTCCGGCTTGCCGCACGCCCAGCTGGCAACACAGATTGCCCGCCAGGCCAAGGTGCTGGGGCAGGATACCCGCTTCGCGGTGGTCTTTGCTGCCATCGGCATCACCTTTGAGGAAGCCGACTATTTCATCAGCGACTTCAAGCGCACCGGCGCGATTGAGCGCGCGGTGCTGTTTATGAACCTGGCCAACGACCCAGCCATTGAGCGTATCTCCACCCCGCGCATGGCGCTGACGGCGGCGGAATACCTGGCCTATGAAAAAGGCATGCACGTGCTGGTCATCATGACGGACATCACCAACTACGCCGAAGCCCTGCGCGAGGTTTCCGCCGCGCGCAAGGAAGTGCCCGGCCGCCGCGGCTATCCCGGCTACCTGTACACCGACCTGGCCAGTATGTATGAGCGCGCGGGCCGCATTGACGGCAAGGAAGGCTCCATCACGCAAATCCCCATTTTAACCATGCCCGAGGACGACAAAACCCACCCCATCCCGGACTTGACCGGTTACATCACAGAGGGGCAGATTATCCTGAACCGTGACTTGTACCGCCGCGGCATCACCCCGCCCATTGACGCCCTGCCGTCACTTTCACGCTTAAAGGACAAGGGCATTGGCGAGGGCAAGACCCGCAAGGACCACGCCGCTACCATGAACCAACTGTTTGCCGCCTATTCCCGCGGCAAGGACGCCAAGGAGCTGGCGGTCATCCTGGGTGAGGCCTCGCTGACGGACATGGACAAGAAATACGCGGCTTTCTCCGACGCCTTTGAGGAGCAGTACGTCTCCCAGGGCTATCAGACCGACCGCTCCATTGAGGAAACCCTCAACCTGGGTTGGGACTTGCTCAGCATGCTGCCGCGGTCGGAACTGCGCCGCATCCGCGATGACATGCTGGATGAGTTCTTGCCCACACGCGAGGAGGAGGACAACTAAATGGCCATCCTGCGCGTGAATCCCACCCGCATGGAGCTGACGCTCATGAAGCGCAGGCTGGTCACAGCCAAGCGCGGCCATAAACTGCTCAAGGACAAGCGGGATGAGTTGGTGCGCCGCTTCATCGTGCTGGTGAAGGAGAACGCCGTCATCCGCAAGCAGGTGGAGCAGGAGCTGGGCGCGGCGCTGAAGGATTTTGCCCTGGCCCGCGCGGTGATGGAACCAGGCGCCCTGCACCAGGCTTTGCTGTACCCGGCACGGGAAGCGGCCATTACCATGGGTCGCAGGTCCATACTGTCCGTGTGCGTGCCCGTGTTTGCCATGGATGAGGAAAGCGTCTCAAAAACTGTGCTGCCCTACGGCCTGGCGGAAACCTCCGCCCAATTGGACGGCGCGATTGAGACCATGGCTAAGGTGCTGCCGCTTTTAATCCAACTGGCGGAAATCGAAAAGACAACCGGCCTCCTGGCGGATGAGATTCAAAAGACCCGCCGCCGCGTCAACGCGCTGGAGTATGTGATGATTCCGCAGTTTGAGGAGACCATCCGCTACATCACCATGAAACTGGAAGAAAACGAGCGCGGCGCCTTAATCCGGCTCATGAAAGTCAAAGAAATGCTGGAGGAACGGGCCGCCAATTAATGCTCAACCACAAGCTGGCAGACACACCATCTGTCAGCGTTTTTTATAGGGGGTTTTTGTGCGTAAAAATATCCTGCTCATCACCAGCGACCAACAACACTACAGCGCCTTGGGCTGCGTCAATCCGCAGATCAAAACACCCAATTTGGACAGGCTGGCCGCGGAAGGCACCCGGTTTGACCGCGCCTATACCGTCAACCCCACCTGTACACCCACCCGCGCCAGCATCATCACTGGCAAATATCCCTCCCAGCATGGCGCCTGGTCGCTGGGCACCAAACTGCCGGAGGACGAAACCACGGTGGGGGAATTGCTGGGTAAGGCAGGCTACAAAACAGCGTTGGTTGGCAAGGCGCATTTCCAGCCCATTGGCGAAACGGCGGAATATTCCTCGCTGGAGTCCATGGGTGTGTTGCAGGATCTGGATTTCTGGCGGCAGTTTGATCAGCCCTTTTATGGCTTTGGGCATGTGGAGCTGGCGCGCAACCACACCAACGAGCGCTTGGTGGGCCAGCATTACGCGATCTGGATGGAGGAGAAGGGTCTCACAAACTGGCGGGATTACTTCCTGCCGCCCACCGGCACCATGGACAAATCCATCCGCTACCGCTGGGATATTCCGGAGGAGTATCATTACGACGCGTGGATCGCGGAGCGCACCAACGCCCTGATGGACACGTATGTGCAGGAGGAGCAGCCCTTCTTCCTCTGGGCCAGTTTTTTTGACCCGCACCCGGATTACCTGGCGCCCGCGCCCTGGTACAGCATGTATGATGACCAGCCCCTTAATGTCCCCAGAATGACACCGGGGGAGCACCAAAAGAACCCGCCCCACTTTGGCTTAACGCAGGAAACAAGCCCCAACCTGTCAGCATATTACGAGTCAGGCCAGTATGTCCACGGGGTGCATTCGCACATGGGCCAGGATGAGGAGAGCATCCGCAAAAACATGTCCGTCTACTACGGCATGACCAGCCTTTTGGACAAATATATCGGCAAAATTCTGGATCACCTGGATGCCCTTGGCCAGCGGGAGAACACCCTGGTCATCTTCACATCCGACCACGGCCATTATTTTGGCCAGCACGGGCTGCACTACAAAGGCCCCTTCCATTATGAGGGCGGCATCAAAGTGCCCTTCATCGCGCGCCTGCCGGGGCAGATCAAGGCAGGGCATGTGGATTCATCCATCCAATCCCTGGTGGATCTTTGCCCCACCATGTTGGCCTACGCGGGCCTGCCCATCCCGCGCAGCATGACTGGCATCAACCAGCTGTCGTACTGGACAGGGCAATCAGCGCCCCTGCGCACCCACGCGGTGTGTGAGCACCACCACGAGCCCACCGTCATTAACCTGCGCACCTATATCAACGACCGCTATAAAATCACCGTCTATATGAACCAAACCTATGGCGAGCTGTTTGATTTGAAGAACGACCCGCAGGAGGTCAACAACCTGTGGGACGACCCAGCCCATGCCGCACTCAAACAGGAACTATTGCTGCAATATATCTGGGCCGAGCTGGCCAAAGAGCCCATGTGGATGCCCCGGATCGCGGGTGCGTAAGTTTTTCTTGCCGCTCCCCTTGACAAGCGCTGCGTCTATGGCTATAATCACAAAGCGTTGTCGGTATTGGGGAATGGTGTAACGGCAGCACCTGCGACTCTGACTCGCATAGTCTAGGTTCAAATCCTGGTTCCCCAGCCAACCTGCCTCCGTCGTCTAGCGGTCTAGGACACCGCCCTCTCAAGGCGGCAACACGGGTTCGATTCCCGTCGGAGGTGCCACAAAACGTCGATTTGATCGGCGTTTTTTTGTGCAAAAAACGGGGAGCCTTTCGGCTCCCCGCAATCTTTTGGTTTTCTTATGGTTTACTCAAACACTTCACTTTGTTCCAGGCTTTTGCTGTCAATCTCCGCCTTCAAAGTGCGGATCAAGGCGTCATGCTTCACGCCATTGATGGCCTGGCCTTTGCGGTTGCGGATGGAGACGGTGCCCTCTTCCGCTTCGCGGTCACCGATGACCAGCATGTAGGGAATCTTCATCATCTGCGCCTCGCGCACCTTAAAGCCAATTTTTTCGTTGCGCAGGTCGATCTCTGCCCGGATGCCGGCTTGTTCCAGCTCCTTTTTCAATTCCTGGGCGGCGGCGTCCGCGCGGTCGGTGATGGTCAGAATGCGCGCCTGCACGGGGGAGAGCCACAGGGGAAAGGCGCCGCCAAAGTGCTCTACCAAAATGCCGATGAAGCGCTCCATGGAGCCGTAGATGGTGCGGTGAATCATGACCGGGCGGTGCTTCTCGCCGTCGGCGCCTGTGTAGGTCAGGTCAAAGCGCTCCGGCAGGTTCATGTCCAGCTGGATGGTGCCGCACTGCCAGGTGCGGCCGATGCTGTCCTTTAAGTGGAAGTCAATCTTGGGGCCGTAGAAGGCGCCGTCGCCCTCGTTGAGGATGTAGGGCACCTTCAGCTCCTCCAGCGCGTCGCGCAGGCCGGCTGTAGCCACTTCCCACATTTCCTCGGTGCCGATGTGGTCCTCAGGCATGGTGGACAGCTCCACCTTGTACTCAAACCCAAAGGTCTTGTAGATCAGCTGGCTTAGTTTATACACGCCGATGATCTCATCCTTCACGTGCTCCTGTGTCATGTACAGGTGGGCGTCATCCTGCGTGAAGCAGCGCACGCGCATCAAGCCATGCAAGGCGCCGGATTTCTCATGCCGGTGCACAATGCCCAACTCACCGTTGCGCACGGGCAGGTCGCGGTAGCTCCACAGCTTGCGCTTGTAGGTTAAGATGCTGCCGGGGCAGTTCATGGGCTTGATGGCAAAATCCCGGTCATCAATCTTGGTGGTGTACATGTTTTCGCGGTAATAGTCCCAGTGCCCGCTGCGCTCCCAGAGGTCGCGGCTCAAGATCATCGGGGTCTGGATCTCCTCATACCCGTGCTGCCGGTGCACCTCCCGCCAGTAGTCCGTCAGGATGTTGCGCAGCACCATGCCCTTGGGGTAGAAGAAGGGGAAACCGGGGCCCTCTTCCATGATGTCAAACAGGTCCAACTCACGGCCCAAGCGGCGGTGGTCGCGCTTCTTGGCTTCTTCCAACTTTTGTAGGTAGTCCTCCAGCTCCGCCTTGTCATAAAAGGCGGTGCCGTAGATGCGCTGCAGCATCTTGTTGTTCTCGTTCCCGCGCCAGTAAGCGCCTGCCAGGCTGGTCAGCTTGAAGGCCTTGACCTTGCCTGTTGAGGGCAGGTGCGGGCCCGCACACAGGTCCACAAAGTCACCCTGGCGGTAGAAGGACAGCTCCTCCTCATCTGGCAGGTCGTTGATCAGCTCCACTTTGTAGGGTTCGTTCCGCTCCTCCATGAGGGCGATGGCTTCCTCGCGAGGCAGCACAAAGCGCTCCTCGCGCTCGTTGCGCTTGATGATGCGGGCCATCTCCTTCTCAATCTTTTGCAAGTCCTCCGGCTGGAAGGGCTCTTCCACGTCAAAATCGTAGTAAAAGCCGTTCTCAATGGAGGGGCCGATGGCCAGCTTGGCCTTGGGGAAAAGGTTTTTGACCGCGCTTGCCATCACGTGGCTGGCGGTATGCCGCAGCAGGTGGCGGGCTTCCTCATCCTCAAAGCCCAGGGGAACCAGCTCCCCGTCCTCGTGGATGGGCACCATCAGCTCGATAAATTTGCCGTTGATGCGCGCGGCGATGGCGTCCTTCCGCGCTTCCTTATCCATGTCCCGGAAGATGTCCAGTGCGTTTACGCCCGGCTCAAACTCTTTTGTCTGTCCCTTTACTGTTATTTGCATACAAACCTCCTGATCATTGCCTTCAATAAAAGAAAAACACCCATCCACACAGGGACGGATGATGTACTCCGCGGTTCCACCCAGATTGCCGGGCTTGCCGGCCTCTCTTTGATGCTGTATCGCGCATCCCGCGTTCCTGTCCGGCGGTGGTACTGCCTGGATGCCTGCCCGGCCGCGCTTCCAGCCTTGGCGCTGCCTCTCTTGTGGTGGTCATCCGGGAGCGTGTCCGCCCTCATCCACGAATGTGCACAGTATATACCCGCTTTTTCCGCCTGTCAACAACTTGAGCCCGCGCCGCGCGCGTGATAAAATAAAACAAGGCCGAAGTTTCCCTTACCAAACCGCGTGAAGGATTTGATGTTTGATGAAAAGACTGCTTGCCTGCTTAATGGTACTGATGCTGCTTTGCCCCGCGGCGCTTGGCGAATCGTTTCAGGTGTCTGTGCCGCCGGAGGCCTCGTATTTTGATGATGCGCTGTTCATCGGCGACTCGGTGGGCAACCAGCTGCGCCGCTTCAACCTGGACCAGCGCAAGGAAGGCAACGACATCCTGGGCGACGCGCAGTTTTTGACGGCCGGCGCCTTTTCCGTGTACCTGGCAAGCCTTGGCTCCGTTGTGAAGGACAAGCCCGCCTTGCATTACCGCGGCAGGGCTGTCACGGTGCGCGAGGGTGTGTCCGCGCTGGCGCCGGGCAAGGTGTTTATCATGCTGGGGCTTGCGGATGAGCCAGGCCGGAATGTGGAGCGGGACATCACGCGCTATCGCAAGGTCATCAACCATATCCGGGCTGTTTCGCCGGACATCAAAATTGTGTCCATGTCGGTAACGCCTGTCACCCAAAGGGCGGAAGGGGTTAAGCTGAAGCAGGCCAGCATCAACCTGTTCAACCAGCACCTGGAAGCGCTGTGTAAGGAAGAGGGCATCGACTTTGTGGATGTGGCCGGCTGGCTGAAGAATGATGATGGGTTCTTAACAGGCCACTACTCCAATGACAAGAAGGTGCACCTCAACCAGCAGGGTTTAAAACTGATGGTGCAAGCCCTGTATTATTACGCGGCGGAGCAAATGGAGGCCGAAGCGCGGCTGGCGGACGCAGCAGGCAAATAAGTTCATTCAACACAAGCCCCTGACCACAAGCGGCCAGGGGCTTTTTGTTACTTGATGAAAACTGTTTAGGCGGGCACTTCAGCCTTATTTTGGCGCTTCTTCAGGTAGTGATAGATGCCAATGCCAGCCAGGATCTCTATCGTGAATAATGTAACGAAATTGATGTGGAAGGCTGTTTGTGTGTGCAGCCCATAAACAGTCACAAATGGCTTTCCGGCTTGAGGTTGCTCATTGATCTCAATTTTTGAAATCTGGCTGTTTTTCACGGTGAACTGCAGCTCTGTTGTTGTTCCATCCGCGAAGGAAATGGTAGAGGTATGTGTATAGGGGGTTTCCCCCAAATTCGCTGTATCTTCTTGTATATGATCATCACTTAAATTCCATACGGAAGTCGTCACGGTATTTCCGTCAAACGTCTGGTCTACATAGTTGCTAACAACCTGTTTCCCATCAGTATGTACAGAGATTTGATAATCAAAATAGCTTTCGTGTCTTTGCAAGTCGGGATTATAATAATTATTCTCAACCAGTTGCTTGAACTCCGTTATCTCATCTGTCCGTGTATATGTGCCAAGGACAGGCGTATAATACCGGTGTTTGTTCTGGTAGAAGCCGCCAATATAGGTTGTCAGGAGGGCGATCACCACATACAACACCAAAAACAGCCTGGTTTTCCGCGGAAGGGCGGGGGATTTGGGCAGGCGCTTGACGAGTTTGAAATACGCCAGCACTTTCATGATCAAAGGGTATAAGGCATAACAAATCGCGAACATGATGGCGGCTGTCAACAGGCCCTGGCTGAACCAGTCTGACGCCGCGATTCCTGCTACGAAGCCGTGTTTGGTCATCAGCAGCAGGGGCAACGTGCTCGCGAACAGAATCAAGACGGCAGAAACCGCGAAATAAGTGGTTTTTGCCGCAGTCAATCGGAAATCCGCGACCGCCGGAAAGGCGGCATCCTCCGGGTTTGCGGCAAAGGCGCGCAACAGGAAAGAAATCTGCAGAATGATGGCCGCAACAAAGGCAATCAAGCCAATGAAGAACGCGAGGGGCGCGTTGTGCGCGGCGTAATTGATGGCCATGGCAGCCACCACGCCCAAGAAGGCGATGCCCAGTGTGATGAAAATTTGTGTCAGCAAGGTCGTTCTGCTGCGGTTTAACAGGCGGCGAATGCTTTCTTCCGAGCGCTGCTGCACCCTCTCCGCGTTCTCTGTGCGCTGCTCCTGTGTGATGCGCTCGCCGCGCAGCAGTTCATCACAGCTGATCTGGAACAAATCCGCGATGATGGGGAGGAGGGAAATGTCTGGCGCGGTCTCATCCCGCTCCCAGCGGCTGACCGTTTTGTCAGAGACATTGAGCTTGTCCGCCAGGTCACGCTGCGTCATGCCAGCTGCTTTTCGCAAAATGGCGATAAACTCTCCCATGGTGTTTTTAGGCATACTCCAATCTCCTTTCCTGCAAGGAATATCATACTCCTTTGCTTGCCTTCATGCTACCTGCTGGATAGAAATCTGCACACACCACAGACCGTAAATCACTCCCGAAAACTGAGAATCCGCTGCTTTTAGACAAATTTGACGCGAGTTTTACGGGAAATCATGCGCGCGTCCTGTCCAGGCTGCTGCCGCAATCTTTCCAGCGCCCGCAAAACATGGTATACTCTACTATATTGGGGGGGTGTGCGAAGAATGCGCAGCATGACGGGCTATGGCAAGGGACAATCCAACAAAGCGGGGCTGAACCTGATCGCGGAGGTCAAAACGGTCAACCACCGCTATCTGGATGTGTCTGTGCGCCTGCCGCGGTCGCTCACTGCCCTTGAAATCCCCCTGCGCAAGCGGTTGACTGAACGCTTCACCCGCGGGCGGATCGAGCTCAGCTTTACCCAGGACGTCTCCGGCGCGCCAGCTACCCTGGTGCGCGCCAATTTGCCGCTGGCGCATGAGTACACCCAAGCGGCGGAGCAGGTCGCCCAAGCCGCGGGGTTAAAAAGCAACCTCAAGCTCAACACCCTGCTGAGCCTGCCGGAGGTCTTGACCTTAATCCCGCTTGAGATGGAGGCCGAGGTCATGCAGGAGGCCGCCATGGAAGCGCTGGATCTGGCCTGCGAAGCAGCCTTGGCCGACCGGCTGCGGGAGGGGGAACAGCTGCGGCAGTTTTTCCTGGTCCATCTGGATGTGCTGGAAGACACGATCACCCAGCTGAAGGAAGCCGCGCCCCAGCAGCCGGAACTGGCCCGGGAAAAGCTGCAAAAACGCCTGTCCACCATGCCGGATCTGGCGGTGGATCCCCAGCGCCTGGCACAGGAGATCGCCCTGTTTGCCGACCGCTGCGACATCACGGAGGAGATCAACCGCTTCAGCGCCCATTGCGCGCAGATGCGGCAGTTGGTCGCCCAGGAAACGCCGGTCGGGCGGGAGATGGACTTCCTGGCGCAGGAGATGAATCGGGAGGCCAACACCATCTGCAGCAAATCCGCCTCCCTCACAGTCACCCAGCTGGGGCTGATGTGCAAGGCTGAAACGGACAAGATCAAAGAGCAGATACAAAACGTGGAGTGAGTGAAATGAAAGAGAACAAGACGCAAGCAAATCCAACGCCCGCGGCGCCAGCCCCTGCCAGCAAGCTAACGCGGGAAGGCATGCTCATCATCATCTCCGGGCCCTCCGGCACCGGCAAGGGGACACTGTGTGACCGCTTGATCGCCCATGATGACAGCATCCGATTTTCTGTCAGCGTGACCACCAGGGAGCGCAGGGATACGGAGACGCACGGCGTTCACTACTGCTTTGTATCTGAAGAAGAGTTTAACCAGCTTAAGGACGCGGGCAAATTGCTGGAATACGCCACCGTCCACGACCACCACTACGGCACACCGCGCAAAATGGTGGAAGAAAAGCTCAAAGAGGGGTATGATGTGCTGCTGGACGTGGACAGCCAGGGCGCGATGAACGTGATGAAGCAGATGGAAAACACCGTGTCCATCTTCATCCTGCCCCCGTCCTTTGCCTCGCTCAAAACCCGGCTGCACACCCGCAACACGGATGATGAGGCCGAGATCAACAAGCGCCTCAACAACGCCCGGGGCGAGATTGAGCGCTACGCCCATTACGATTACGCCCTCATCAATGATGAGCTGGAAAGCGCCTTCTCGCGCCTGTGCACTATCATTGAGGCCGAGCGCATGCGCACGTTGCGCTTTCACCCCGAAATCCCAGAAGAATAAACGGAGGAAACCACATGGCAATCAACGAACCCGGCATCCAATCCTTAATCGGCAAGGCCGACAGCGCATACACCCTGGTTGAGATGGTGGCCAAGCGCGCCCGCCAGATTGTGGACGGCGCCCAGCCGCTGATCGAAGGCGACGACAGAAAGCCCCTGGCTGCCGCCATTGCGGAAATCCAGCACGGCATGATCACCTATCACCGCAACCTGGAGGACGAGGTCTAAGTATGGCGCAGGCGGCCAAAACAGTGGTCTTGGGCATCACGGGCGGCATCGCGGCCTACAAGGCCTGCGAGGTCGTGTCCCGCCTCAAAAAGGCGGGCGTCAACGTGCATGTCATCATGAGCCGCAACGCCTGTGAATTTGTCCAGCCGCTTACCCTGCAGACGCTGTCACAAAACCTGGTCGCGGTGGATACCTTTGAAGCGCCGGATGTGATGGATGTGGAGCATATCTCCCTGGCCAAAAAGGCGGATGTGCTCTTAATCGCGCCCGCCACCGCCAACATCATCGCCAAACTGGCCCTGGGCATCGCCGATGACATGCTGACCACCACCGCGCTGGCCACCCAGGCACCCCTTTTGATCGCGCCCGCCATGAACACCGTTATGTGGCAACACCCGGCCACCCAGGCCAACCTGGCTACTTTGGTAGCGCGCGGCGCAAAAACCATTGGGCCGGATGGCGGCTTGCTGGCCTGCGGCGATGTGGGCGCCGGGCGCATGAGTGAGCCGGCGGACATCGTGGAAGCCTGCCTCAATTTGCTGATGGACAAGCAGGATTTGCAAGGCCAGCGTGTGCTGGTCACCGCGGGCCCAACCCGTGAGGCGCTGGACCCGGTCCGCTACCTCACCAACCGCTCCAGCGGCAAGATGGGCTATGCCATCGCGCTCGCCGCGCAGGCGCGCGGGGCACAGGTGACCCTGGTTACAGGCCCGGTCAGCCTTCAGGCGCCTTTAGGCGTCAGCCTGGAAGCCATCACTACCACCCAGGATTTGTATGAGGCCATGACGCGCCTGGCGCCGCAGCAGGACATCATCATCCAGGCGGCAGCGCCGGCGGATTACACACCGGTCACGGTGCAGGATCAAAAGATCAAAAAGCTGGGGGATGAGCCCCTGCGCCTGGAATTCAGGCAGACCCAGGATGTCGCAGCCGCCATTGGGGAGCGTAAAAAGCCCGGCCAGTTCTTTGTGGGTTTCGCCGCGGAGACGGAGAATTTGACGGAATCCGCGCGCAAGAAGCTTCACAAAAAGAAGCTGGATTTAATCGCGCTCAATGATGTCAGCCGCAGGGACGCCGGCTTTGATGTGGACACCAACGCGCTTACCTTGATTTCTCCCAACCATGAGGTGGAGCTGCCGCTTCTGTCCAAGCAGGAGGCAGCCCACCGCCTGCTGGATGAGGTTGTGCGCCTGCGGCGAGAGCGTCTTGATGCCTGAACACCTACCCTTTGCCCAGGTCATTGTAGACATTGCCGCGGACAGCGCGGACAAAACCTTCACCTACCGCGTGCCCACGGGCATGCGGTTGTCAACTGGAACGCGGGTTTTGGTGCCCTTTGGCCGGCAAACCAAGGAAGGTGTGGTCATCAGCCTGACTGACACCTGCCAGGTGGAGGAGGGCAAGCTCAAGGACATCATCGAGCCGCTTGAGGACTATCCAGCCATCCTGCCGCCCTTGGTGGAGCTGGCGAAGGAGATCAGCATGGCCTCCAACTGCTCCCTGGCGCTGGCGCTGCGGCTGATGATCCCGGCTGAAATGCGCGCGGGCCGCGTCAAGGTTAAAACGCAGACGGTTGCCCGCTTGATGATTCCAGCAGATCAGATTCAGCAGGCACAGGCCGCGCACGCGCGCGCGAAGAAGCGTGTGCTGCTCATCCAACTGCTCTCAGACGGCCTGCCCCACCCGGTGGCGGAGCTTAAAGCCCTGGTGCGCGACCCGCACGAGCCGCTGAAGGTCTTGGCGGAAGCAGGCATCATCTCCTTAACAGAGGAAGAGGTCTTCCGATCTCCCTATGTTGACAGCCAGCCGCTGCAGACAGACCCTGTCCTGACGCCGGAGCAGACCGAAGTATTGCAGGAGCTGCTGCCGGCCATTCAGCGGGGCGAAGGCCAGTTTTTACTGCATGGCATCACCGGCTCCGGCAAGACCGAGGTCTATATCCGCTGCGCGCGGGCATGCCTGGCAGCTGGCCGCGGGGTCATCGTGTTGATTCCGGAAATCGTGCTCACCCCGCAGATGGTTAGCTGGTTTCGCGGCCGCTTCGGCGATGTGGCAGCGGTGCTGCATTCCCGGCTGTCTGCCGGGGAGCGGTTTGATGAATGGCGGCGCATCCGCAGCGGCAAGGCGCGGCTGGTGATCGGCGCGCGTTCCGCCGTCTTTGCCCCGGTAACAGACCTGGGTCTCTTAATCATCGATGAGGAGCATGAGCCCAGCTACCAGGCCGAGAACAACCCCCGCTATGACGCGCGGGAGGTGGCTGCCTTGCGGGCCAAGCGTGAAGGCGCCAGCCTGCTGTTAGCCAGCGCCACGCCCAGCATCCTGTCCTTTGCCAAGGCGCAGCGCGGGGACTATATGCTGCTGGAGATGCTGTCCCGCGTCAACAAGCACCAATTGGCCAAGGTCAGCCTGGTGGATATGCGCGAGGAATTGCGCCTGGGCAACCGGGGCATGTTTTCCACCCTGCTGATGGAGCGCTTGCGCGCCTGCATTGACGCGGGCCAGCAGGCCATGCTGTTCATCAACCGCAGGGGCTACGCGCCCAGCGTGATGTGCCGCAAATGCGGCGAGGTACTAACCTGTACCCACTGTGACGTCAAACTGACCTACCACGCGGCAGACCGCATGATGCACTGTCACTACTGTGGCATGGCCAGCGCCTTGCCCAGCGTGTGCCTCGCTTGCGGCAGCAGCTATCTAAAGCCGGTGGGCGCAGGCACGCAAAAGGTGGAGGAGGAGTTTAAAAAGCTTTTCCCGGATGTAAAGACAATCCGCCTGGACGCGGATACCACCACCGGCAAGGACGCGCATGAGCAATTGCTCAACCGTTTCAGAAGCCGGGAAGCCCAGGTGATGATTGGTACCCAGATGATTGCCAAGGGGCTGGATTTCCCGCAGGTCAGCCTGGTTGGCGCGGTGCTGGCGGATTTAACCTTAAACCTGCCCGACTACCGCGCGCAGGAGCGCACCTTCCAACTGCTCACCCAGGTGGCGGGCCGGGCAGGCCGGGCAGACATCCCGGGCGAGGTGATCATTCAAACCTACAAGCCCGAGCACTACGCCATCCAGTACGCGGCAGCCCAGGAATACCGCGGGTTCTTCAATCAGGAGTTCACACGTCGGCGCAAACTGCTTTACCCGCCCTTCACCATGATGGTACGCCTCTTGTGTGAATCCCGTGAGGAGGATCTGCCGCGGGAGGCTTCCACCCAGTTAAGCGAGCGGATTGCCGCCTTCCTGGCTAAAAAGCCTGGCTTAAAGCGGCGCGTACTGTTCGTCCGGGAGGATGAAGCGCCCATCAAGCGCATCATGGGTCATACCCGCGCCCAGGTGCTGATGAAAATTCTTGAACACAAGGAAAGTGAGCAGGTGCTCGCCTTCCTCAACGACCTGGCCGAGGAGCCTTGGCCCTGCAAGGTCAGCCTGGAAGTCAATCCAGCCAACCTTGCCTGATACAGTTTCACCAGGAGGAACCATGTCCAAAAAGAAAATTTTTACCATCGGCGCAAAGGAACTGCGCGTGAAGGCCAACCCCATTACCAAGTTTGACACCCGCTTGGGCCTCATCCTGCGCGACATGGCAGAAACCATGTACGAAGCGGAGGGCATCGGCTTAGCCGCGCCCCAGGTGGGCATCGCCCGGCGGATGATTGTGGTGGATGTGGGGGAGGGCTTGATGGAGTTCATCAACCCCGAGATCATCGCCTCCTCCGGCGAGTGCGGCATGGGCGAGGGCTGCCTGAGCGTGCCTGGCCGCCGCGGCTATGTCATCCGGCCGGAGAAGGTTACCGTCACCGCGCAGGACCAGAAGGGCAAGCATTTCACCGTGGAAGCGGATGGCCTGCTGGCGCGCTGCATCCAGCATGAGATTGACCATTTGGACGGCATTTTGTACGTCGATAAGATGGAGCATGAGATCTTCCCCGAGGACGAGGAAGAGGACGCGGACGAAGCGGAGGCCAAGCCCGAATAATGCGCATTGTGTTCATGGGCACGCCGGAGTACGCGGCCATCAGCCTGCGCGCCTTGATTGACCAGGGCTTTCATGTGGTGGGCGTGTTCACCCAGCCGGACCGGCCGCGCGGCCGGGGCAAGAAGCTGCAGATGCCGCCGGTGAAGGAATTGGCGCTTGCCCACCAGATCCCCGTGTTTCAGCCCGCGCGCATCAGGACGGAAGGGCTTGCGGATTTGCAGGCGCTGGCACCGGATCTGTGCGTGACGGCTGCCTTTGGGCAGATTCTGTCCGAGGATATCCTGGCCGTCCCGCCCCTGGGCACCGTCAATGTGCATGCTTCGCTGCTGCCCAAGTACCGCGGCTCTTCGCCTGCCAATTGGGTCATCATCAATGGGGAAACCACCACCGGTGTCACCACCATGATGACGGACAAGGGCATTGATACCGGGGACATCCTGCTGCAGGAGGCGCTTCCAATCAAACCCCAGGAAACAGCGGGGGAATTGACCCTGCGCCTGGCAGAACTGGGCGCCGACCTGTTGATAAAAACCCTGCGCCGCATCCAGGAAGGCACCTGCCCGCGCGCGAAGCAGGATGAGGCGCAGATGTCCTATTACCCAATGCTCAGCCGCGAAACAGGCGTGATTGACTGGGCACTGCCCGCCAGAGCGATTGAAGGCCTGGTGTACGGCACCAATCCCTGGCCCAGCGCCAACACGGATTCGCCCTGGGGCAAGCTCAAGATCCACGCGGCGATCGCGGAGGAGCAGGAGAATGCCAGTGCGCCAGGCACCATCCTGCAGGCGGATCCAAAAACAGGCCTGCTGGTGAAAACCGGGGAGGGCGCGCTGCGCGTCCTGGAATTGCAGGCGCCGGGCAAACGCGCAATGGACAGCCAGGCCTTTTTGCGCGGCAATCCTTTGACTGCGCCTGGCCTGATGCAAAACAGTGAGGGAGTAGTATGAGCGATCAGCGTACCGATAAAAATAATAAAGACCAGGGTGCTGGCCGCTTTTCGTCCGCGCGAAACACAGGGAAGCCAGCGGAGCGCCGCTACGGCCGCCCTGCGCCGCAAGGTCAGAATCCCGGCAGGCCAGCAGAGCGCCGCTATGGCCGTCCCGCGCCGCAAGGTCAAAACACTGGCAAGCCAGCGGAACGCCGCTATGGCCGCCCCGCGCCGGAAGGTCAGAATACTGGCAGGCCAGCAGAGCGCCGCTACGGCCGTCCCGCGCCGCAAGGTCAAAACACTGGCAAACCAGCAGAGCGCCGCTACGGCCGCCCCGCGTCGCAAGATCAGAATACTGGCAGGCCAGCGGAGCGCCGCTATGGCCGTCCTGCCCCTGCGCAAAACAGGCCGCGGGTGACGGAACGGGCGCAGCCTATCCTGTCGAAAGACGCGCGTGTGGCAGCACTTTTGGTCTTAAACCGGGTGCTGGACGGGGGCGCCTATGCCTCGCTGTCGCTTGATGAAGTGTTCCAAAACATGCGCTTAAAGCCGGAGGACAAGCGCCTGGCCGCGGTCATTGTTTACAAAACAGTGGAAGACCTTATGAAGATCGATTTTGCGCTGGATCAATACCTCAAGGACGCCCAGGCGCTGACAGGTAAAATCCGCAACATCCTGCGCCTGTCCGCCTGCCAGATCCTCTTGATGGACAAGATTCCGGATTTCGCCGCCACCAACGAGGCGGTGGAGTTGACCCGCGCCAGCGGCATGGAGGAGATGACCGGGCTGGTCAACGGCGTGCTGCGCTCCTTGATCCGTGGCAAGGATGACCTGCCCTGGCCTAAGGAAGGAGACGCCAATTACCTCAGCATCACCCATTCCGTCCCGCAATGGCTGGTGGATCATCTGTTTGCGTCCTATCCAGCGGACATCGCGCAGCAGATTATTGCCTACCGCAACAACAGCCACGCGGTCACCCTGCGCCGCAATAGGGTGCTTGTGTCAGAGGAGGAGTTTGACAGCCTGCTGGCCCATAAGCCATGGGAGATCGTTCCCGGAAGGCTGCCCGGCGTCGTCCGCGCCAAAGGTGTAAGCGACCTTGGCCGGGACGCGGACTTTGTAAACGGCAAGTTTTCTGTGCAGGGTGAAGGCAGCATGATGGCTGTTTTGGCGCTTGAGCCCAAGGTGGGCATGACGGTACTGGACTGCTGCGCGGCCCCTGGCGGGAAGACGGCCTACATCGCGGAGCTGATGCAAAACACCGGCCGCGTACACGCCTGGGATGTGCACGCGCACCGCGTGGACTTGATTTATGCCCAGGCGGAGCGGCTGCGCCTGTACAACATCCGTCCCGCGGTGCGGGACGCCACAGTATATCTGGAGCGGTTTGACCAGATGATGGACGCCGTCTTATTGGACGCGCCCTGCAGCGGCACCGGTGTGATGGACAACAAACCGGACATCAAATACCGCTTGACGCCAGAAGGGCTTGAGGAATTGCTGACTCTGCAGGCCAAATTGCTGGATATCAACGCCCGCTATGTCAAGCCGGGCGGCACCCTGGTGTACGCCACCTGCAGCCTGCTCACGCAGGAGAATGAGCAGCAGGTGCGGTCCTTCCTCACAGCCCATCCAGAATTTGAGCTGCTGCCGCTGCCTGCCAGCATCCCCGGTGAACTGTCCGAAAAACAGGGGGAGTACGGCCTGCAGCTGCTGCCGCACCGGGATGACATCGATGGCTTCTTTATCGCGAAAATGAGGCGCAAGACCTGATGAAAACGCAATTGACAGGCATGAGTTTAAGCCAGTTGACCGACTGGGTGAAAACCCAGGGTGAGCCTGGTTTTCGTGCCCGTCAAATCAACGACTGGCTCAAAAAAGGCGCGGATTTTGAGGAGATGCGCAATCTGCCAGCCAACCTGATTGAAAAAATCAAGCCCATCGCCAGCGCGCAGCCTGCGCAGGTGATGGAGCGCCATGTATCCAAACTGGACGGCACAGAAAAACTGCTGTTTTCCCTTGAGGACGGCCATACGGTGGAAGGCGTTATCATGCGCTACCGCCACGGCATCACCTTCTGTTTGTCCACCCAGGTGGGCTGCGCGATGGGCTGCGCCTTTTGCGCAAGCACCTTAAACGGCAAACTGCGCGATCTGACGACGGGGGAGATGGCCAGCATGTGCTATCTTGCCAACCGCTTGACGGCGCCGGTCCCGCTCAGCAACCTGGTGCTCATGGGCAGCGGCGAGCCGCTGGACAACACCCGGGAAGTTTTCGCTTTTTTGCACCACATCACCTCACCGGACAGCCTCAATATCGGGGCACGGCATATTTCCCTGTCCACCTGCGGCCTGCCCGATCAGATGCGGCTTTTGGCGCAGGAGGGCTTGCAGGTTACCCTGTCCGTCTCCCTGCACGCGCCCAATGACCAAATCCGCCAGTCCATCATGCCCATCGCGCGCGCGCACAGCATGGATGCGGTGCTGGACGCCTGCCGGTACTATATTCAGCAGACTGGACGGCGCGTCGTGTTTGAGTACGCCCTCATCCGGGATGTCAATGACAGCCTGGATAACGCCCAGGAGTTGGCTTCCCGCCTGCGCGGCATGCAGTGCCACGTCAACCTGATTCCGCTTAACGATGTGAAGGAGCGAGCCCTGCGCGCATCCACCAAAGCGCAGGTGGAGCGTTTCCTGAACCGTTTGACGGAGTTGAACATCTCCGCCACCGTGCGCAGGCAATTGGGGGATGACATCTTTGGCGCCTGCGGCCAGCTGCGCGCGCAGCGTTTAAAAACACCACTGATGGAGGAGGGCAGATCATGATTGCGGTATCCAGGACGCACCAGGGCAAGGTGCGCCAAAACAATCAGGATTCCCTGCTCATCCGGGAGGAGTTCACCTCCTTATATGTGGTTGCCGATGGCATGGGCGGCCACCGCGGCGGCAATGTGGCCAGCGCCATGGCGGTCTCCGCCCTCATGCAGCTGGACCTGAGCCTGCAGCCGGACGAGGCAGCTTTCCGCCAGGCCTTCCACCACGCCAACCTGAGCATTTGGGAGCGGCAGCTGGTGGATGTCAGCCTTTCCGGCATGGGCACCACCTTAAGCGCCCTGTGGGAAGGGCAGGACAGCGTGATGATTGCCCATGTGGGTGACAGCAGGGTGTACCAATACCATGACGGCGCCCTGCATCAAATCACGCAGGACCACTCCCTGGTGGGCGAATTGCTGCGCTCCGGCGCCATCACGCCCGAGATGGCCAGCAACTACCCCTACCGCAACATCGTCACCCGCGCGGTGGGCACAGATTCCATTTTGCAAACTGATATCTATACGGCGAAGAAGCCCGCGGGCTGCCGGTTCATCATCTGCTCTGACGGCTTGACCGAATACGCCGGCAATGATGACCTGGTTTCCTGTTTGAACATGCCGCTTGATGAAGCGGCGGACCGTTTGCTGCACATCGCCCTGGAGGGCGGCGGCCGGGACAACATCACCCTGATTGTGCTGGAGGTGCCCGCATGATTGGCACCCTGCTCATGGAGCGCTACCGGCTGGAAGAGATGATCGGCGAAGGCGGCATGGCCTCTGTCTACCGCGCGCTTGATCTGCGCACTGGGCACCGGGTGGCGGTCAAGTTTTTACGCCAGGAATTGCAGGCCAACCAGGAGTTTTTGGACCGCTTCCGCAGGGAAGCCACCGCGGCCAGCCGCATGTCCCACCACAATATTGTCAACCTGCTGGACATCGGCGACAACCCCAACTCCCCCTATTTGGTGTTTGAGTTTGTAGACGGCAAAACCCTCAAGGACATCATCACCGAGCATGGGCAATTGCCCCAGGGAACAGCGGTGCAAATCGCCATCCGCATCCTCTCCGCCCTGCGCCACGCGCATGAGGCGGGCGTCATCCACCGGGACATCAAGCCGCAAAACATTCTGGTGGACAAGCAGGGCTATATCAAGGTGTCAGACTTTGGCATCGCGCGCATGGTGGGCACCCATACCTCCGACATGGGCGAAACCCAAAGCGTCATGGGCTCGGTGCATTATTTCTCGCCGGAGCAAGCCCGCGGGGAGATGGCCACCTTCGCCTCTGACCTGTATTCCGTTGGCTGCGTGCTGTATGAAATGCTGACGGGCCACGTCCCCTTTGAAGGCGAAACCCAGGTTTCCGTCGCCATGCAGCATGTGCAGGCAACAGCCCAGCCGGTGCGGGACTACGCGCCGGAGGTGTCCGAGTCCATTGAAGCAGTGGTCAAAAAGGCGATGGAGAAGGTGCCGGAAAACCGGTATTCCTCTGCCCTTTTAATGGCGCAGGCGCTGCATGACGCGCTGCTGCCCCAAAGCGATACCAACCCCATTCCCGTTTTTGAGGAAGTCCGGAAGATCAGGCCGCGCCTGCACCGGCGCAGGCAGGAATCCCTGGGCACCAAGATCGCGGTCAGCCTGCTTACCCTGGTGCTCATCGCGGGCATTTTTACCGGGGGCTATTTCATCTACCGGGACATCGTCAACACCACGCGCACGCCTCTGTTGACCGGCTTTTTGCTCAGCACCGCGCAGCGGGAGGCCGAGCGGGAGGGCATCAAAATCCGTATCGCCAGAAACCCCAGCGATGAGCCGGTGGATATGGTGATCGACCAAAGCATTGATGTGGGCCAACCTATCAAGCGCGGGGACGTGCTGCTGTTGGTTGTGTCCTCCGGGCCCGCGCGCAAGCCCGTGCCCAGCGTGCTCAACCTGAGTTTGCAGGAGGCCAAGCGCACGCTTGAGCGCATCTCCCTTGAGGTATTGGTGGTGAAGGAGATCATCAACACCGCGCCCAAGGGAACGGTGCTGTCCCAGGACCCGGCAGAGGGAACTGTTGTGGACGCCGGCAGCATTGTGCAGCTGACGGTCTCCCTGGGCCAAGCCAAGGTGCCGGAATTAAGCGGGTTCATCCTGGCGGAGGCGCGGGACGCGCTGCGCAAAGCCAAGCTCACCACCGGCAAGGTTGAGGAGATGGCGATCGCTGACAGCAGCCAGGTGGGCCGTGTGGCATCCCAGTGGCCGGTGGCGGGTGAGTTGGTCGCGGAAAACAGCGCGGTGGATCTGGTGATCTATATCCTGGAAAAGACAGAACCGACGGAAAACCCAACCAACGGAGCCGCACCATGATTCAAACCGGACAGATTATCGAAGGGCGCGGCGGCCTGTACACCGTCGTCAATGACGCGGGGGAAAGCTTCATTCTGCGCGCCAAAAACCGCTTCCGCCGCGAGGGCATCACGCCTCTGGTGGGGGACAAGGTCCGTTTTACGCCGGGCCAACTGGAGGAGCACGGCTGGCTGGAGGAAATCCTGCCCCGCACTTCCCTCAGCATCCGCCCGCCGGTGGCCAATATCTCCCAGCTGATCATCACCATGGCGCCAGAACCCATGCCGGATATGCTGCTGCTGGACAAACTGCTCGTCTTCGCGCGGGAGCAGCACATCCTGCCGCTGCTGGTTGTCAACAAGGCCGACCTGGATGAAAACTTGCCGGTACGGCTCAAGGCAGCTTACACCGCGGCAGATGTGAAGGTGCTGGCGGTCAGCGCCATGACTGGACAGGGCATTGAACAGTTAAAAACCCTGATGGCGGGGCACCTTAACTGCTTCGCCGGCCAATCCGGCGTGGGCAAAAGCACCCTGATTTCTAAATTCACCGGGCTTGATTTGGAAACGGGCGAGGTCAGCCACCGCATCCGCAGGGGCCGGCAGACCACCCGCCACACCACCCTGATTCACCACGACGGCCTGCAGGTGCTGGACACCCCCGGGTTCAGCCTGTTTGAACTGCCCCAGGAGATGGAGCCGGAGCACCTGCGGGAGCATTATCCCGAGTACGTGAACCTGCAATCCCAATGCCGGTTTGAGGTCTGCCTGCACGACCAGGAGCCCGCCTGCGCTGTGCTGGATGCTGTCAGGGCGGGGGAGCTGGACGCGGAGCGCCACGCGCGCTATCAACAGCTGCTGTCCTTGCAAAAAGAGAAATGGAGTAACCGCTATGCTTGAAATCGCACCGTCTGTATTGGCAGCGCACCCCCTGTTTGTGGACAGGGACGTCAGCCGCATGCTGAACGCAGGCGCCAAAATTTTGCACCTTGACATCATGGACGGTCACTTCGTGCCCAATATTTCCTTTGGGCCGGCCATGGTAGCAGCGCTGCGGGAACGCTATCCCAACCTCCCGCTGGATGTGCACCTGATGCTTTCTGACCCCGGCAAATACCTGGATGTGTTTATCAAAGCTGGCGCCAGTGAGATTACCATCCATTCCGAAATCGCGATTGATGTATCGCTTCTGCTTAAGCAGATAAGGCAGGCCGGCTTGCGCGCCGGGCTGTCCCTCAAACCGGGCACGCCGGCACAGGCTTTGTTTCCTTACCTGGAGGCAATCGATCTGGTGCTGGTCATGTCGGTGGAGCCTGGCTTTGGCGGGCAGAAATTGATGGAAGGCACCTTGACCAAAATCCGTGAATTGCGGGAGCAGGGATTTGATGGCGTTATCAGCGTGGACGGCGGCGTGAACGCGGACAACGCGCGGATGGTCCAATCCTACGGCGCGACACGTCTGGTAATGGGTACGGCTGCCTTCAAATCCGACAACCCCAGCCAACTGTTTGAAAGCCTGCAGCAGTAATGAGTAATCACATCCCCACCTTTCAGTATAAGATTTCACTGGGCCAAAACTTCCTTTTTGACCAGGATTTGCTGCACCGTCTGGTGGATCAAACCCAGGTGGGGGAAGAGGACATTGTGCTGGAAATCGGCGCGGGCCGCGGGGACTTGACCCAGGCGCTGTCACAGCGGTGCAGCCGGGTGATCGCGGTGGAGATTGATGAGCGGCTGGAACCTGTCCTGAAGGAGCGCTTTGCCAGCACGTCCAACGTGACAATCGTCATGGGCGATATTATGAATCTGGACATCGCGGCACTGATGGGGGAATCCAGCAGCTTTCACATCGTCGCGAACCTGCCCTATTACCTGACCACGCCCATTTTGACCAAGCTGTTTCACCTCAATCTGCCCATAAAAAGTGTCAACGTCATGGTGCAAAAGGAGGCCGCGCAGCGGGTGATGGCACAGCCCGGCACCCCGGAATACGGGCCGCTGGCGGTATTGGCTGCCCTTCGCGGTATGCCCAAGGCAACGCTGCTTGTGCCAGCCCGCCTGTTTACACCGCCGCCCAAGGTGGACAGCATCTTTTTGGTGATTCCCTTTTTTGATACACCGCAGGTGTCGGTGAAGGAGCCCGGGCTGTTTTACAAGGTGCTGGGCGCAGCTTTCCAGATGCGCCGCAAAACCCTGGCCAACAACCTGGTTTCTGTTTTTGGCATGCCGCGGGAGGACGCAAACCGCCTGATTACCGCCTGCGGCCTGGACGAGCGCGTGCGCGGCGAGCGCCTGGGTTTGGACAATTTTGCCCGGCTCACCCAGGTAATACACAAATATATCACGCAACAAACAAAACCGTAATAAAGTTGTAACAAGTGTTTACATTAAAGAAATATTGTGATACCATGAAGCCACTAAGCACAGAGGTGGATTTTTTAATGAAACGAACCAGTAAGTTTTTAATAAGTATCATGGCGCTTTTGCTATGTGTTGCGGTGGTATTGCCCGCCTCCGCCAGCCGTTACGCCACCCTGCGCCCGGGCGCGGAAGGGGAGATGGTACAGGCCTTGCAATCCGGCTTAAAGGCGCTGGGCTACCCCATCGGCGTGGACGGCAAGTTTGGCAGGCAAACCACGCAGTATGTGACGGCCTTCCAGCGTCAAAACAGGCTGACGGCTGATGGGTTGGCCGGTAACGCCACCTTAAGTGAATTGTTTCGCCAGGTGCCGCAGTTTAAGCCCGATCAGACGGGCCCTGTGGTCACAGCGCCGCCAAGCAATCCCAGCGTCCCGGGCGTGCCCGAAGCCAGTCAGCCGGGCACTGGCACTGCCTATGTATATACCAGCAACCGCGGGTCCTTGAACGTGCGCAGCGCACCCCGGCACGGTAATACCACCATCGCCCAGCTGCCCTTTGGCACGCAGGTATCTATTCTGGGCGTCACAGGCGCCTGGACACAGATTTCCGCGAACGGGGTTTCTGGCTATGTCATGTCCTCCTTCCTGCGCAAATCATCCACAGGCGGTGATCCTGGTGCAACAACTACACCCGCTCCAACGCCCAATACACCCAGCAACCCGCCCGTTAATCCCGGTACAGGCATCGGTACCGCGCTTGTCATCACAGGCAACCGCGGCAGCCTGAACCTGCGCGACAGGGCATCCTATTCCGGCCGCGCGCTGCTGCAGATACCCTATCAGGCAAGCGTCCTGGTGCTCGCCCGGCAGGGCAAGTGGAGCCAGGTCACCTACCAGAACACCACAGGCTTTGTGGTGGACAGCTTCCTGCGCCATCAGTCAGACAGCACCCCTACCACCCAGGCGCCCACAGAAACGCCCAGCCCCAGCCCGACCCAGGCGCCTGCGCCCAACCTGCCGGACGCGTCTGGCATCGCCTTTGTCAACACCACCAACAAGCGCACCCTGAACTTCAGAAGCGCGCCCAGCGAGGGCCGCAACATCATCGGACAGATTCCCTCCGGCGAAGCGCTGATTCTCATCAAGCGCGGCAGCGACTGGTGTGAGGTCATCTACAACGGCCAGCAGGGCTTTGTGATGACATCCTTTCTGCGCTTTAGCAACGAGTCCGCGAGCCCAAGCCCGACGCCTACAGAACCGCCCGCAAAAACGGAGGAGCCCATCATCACCGATGAGCCAAAGCCAGAGGAGCCGGAAACCCCGATTTTCCCGCGCACACTTCGGCCCAATGACCGGGGCGAGGACGTGCTGGAATTGCAAACCCGTTTAATCGCGCTGAAATATACCGTATCCAAAACATCGGTCTATGACAGCATGACGCAGGAGGCGGTGCGCCACTTCCAGGCCCAAAACTCCCTGGGTGTGGATGGCGTGTTTGGCAGCAACAGCGCGCAGCTTCTGCTCTCCGGCACAGCGCGCGCGGCGGACAGCCCCGCCCTTTCCTACAACACCCTGCGTGTGGACCAGCGCGATGGATCGGACAAGGCCATCAGCAAGATGCAGCAGGCGCTCCGTGACCTGGGCTATCCGCTCAGCGTCAACGGCCGCTATGACATGCCCACCCACCAAGCGGTGGTTGGCTTCCAGCAGCGCAACGGGCTGCCCATCACCGGCATCGCCAACCCGCACACCCAAAGCACCATTTTTTCTGCCGGCGCGAAGGGTTATGACACCGCGGTTTCAGAGCTGGGCGCGTCAGAGGGGAAAGGCGGCGGGCCTTCCACCTCCTCTGTCAAACTGCTGCACTGGTTCCGGGACATCAAGCCCCGCGTCGCCGCCGGGCAGCGCGCGCAGGTTTACCACCCCTCAAGCGGCATCAGCTTTACCATCCGCTTTTACTCCATGGGCAACCACGCGGATTCCGAACCCGCTTCCTGGCGGGATACCCAGCTAATGAACAGGGCCTTTGGCGCCCCGTCCTGGAACATCAACACGGTGTATGTCAAACTGCCTGATGGCCAGTGGACGCTGGCCAGCATGCACAACCGGCCGCATTTAAGCGGCGCCATCAACGCCAACGGCTTTGGCGGCCACCTGTGCATCCACTTCCTGCGGGACATGGACGAGGTCAACAGAAATGATCCGGACTACGGCGCCTCCAACCAGCGCACCATTCGGAAAGCCTGGCTGAACATGACAGGCGAAACAGTCGAATAATACAAGTACAATCAAACCGGGCTGCCACTTAGTTGACTGGC
>DUQZ01000088.1 GCA_012837525.1 Clostridiales bacterium
ATGAAGCGCCGTTCCTTGTTATACTGTGTAAGCTGTCGCTACAGCGCCTGCGCCCTTAGCTCAGCTGGATAGAGTGTTTGACTACGAATCAAAAGGTCATAGGTTCGAATCCTGTAGGGCGCGCCACAGAAAATCCCTTGTGAAAGCAGGGGATTTTCACTTCTTCAGGATCAATCCCTCAGCGCGGCGGTTGCCGGAATTCTCCTCAAACTCTGGGGACGGGTATAATATAGTATCTGGACGATGACACTCCGATGGACCAGGACACAACCCGATCACAAGGAGGAATCACCATGAACCAATTCTACACCCTGGAAGAAGCCAAAGCCTTAAGCGGCGACCAGCTGATAGCGCATACCGGGACCGAGGTGGAGCCAATCAGCGACCGCGTCGTCAACTTTTTAACGCTGCATGTGGAGGACACCAAAGGCAAGCAGCACGAGATCCGCGTCACCGCCCATCCAGAGGGCGTGCGGGATGTTGACAGCCCCGAGCACCAGGCGGCCTGGGACCGGCATCTGCCCATCATGATTGCCGAGTTGAAAGAGGAACTGGACAAGCTGGACTAAAAACTGATTTGACCAACAACAAACGCCATCCTGCGCATTTTCGGGATGGCGTTTTTGCTCGTGTCTTTTACTGGCTTCGCACCTGGTCCAAAACAGCCATACAGGTGGTATAATGCTTCTATCCCGGACTAACAAAAAGGTGGTTTTGGCTTGCGGTATCGTCGGTGCATATATCAGATGAAGCGGACAGGCGCAGTATTGCTGGCTTTGCTGCTGCTCCTGTTGCCGCTTCAATCGCTGGCTCTGGAGGGCTATGCCCGCTTTGGCAAGGGAAGCAACGCCATTGTCTGGCCGTTTCAGTATGAGGACAGCTATTTTGATACGCCGGGCACCAGCTATCAGCACGCGCTGGCGCAGGCCTCTCTGGGCATGGCCCTCTCCGCCTTCCGCAAGGCGGATGTGCCGCTTGAGGAAAGCCACGGTGACATCAAAACTTTTTTTGAGGAGCTGGGCTTTGAGCAGCCGCTGTTTAGCCACTACCACCTGCAGCCCTCCATCAGCACCATCGCGACGGCCATGGCGCACAAAAAGCTGGGGGCATACACCCTGCTGGCCGTGGCTGTGAGCGGCGGGGGCTATAAGGACGAGTGGAAGAGCAATTTCTCCATCGGTGACAGCGCGCACCATATCGGCTTTGACAGCGCCGCCCAGCAGGTGCTGCAGCGGGTAAGCGCCTATTTAAGCCAGCACCGGCTGCTCAATCACCGTGTCAAAATCTGGGTGAGCGGCTATTCCAGGGCGGCCGCCACCTCCAACCGCCTGGGGGCCCTGCTTCAGGATGAGCGCCTGGTGAGGCCGGAAGATCTATACGTCTACACCTTCGCCACGCCCAATGTAACCAAGCAGGAGGACGCGCCCAGCTACCAATCCATCTACAACATCGTCGGCGCCTTTGACCCGGTGCCCATGGTCCCCTTTGCCGACTGGGGCTTCACCCGCTACGGGCAAACCTTTGTGCTGCCCGCCCCGCAGATCAACAGCGATTATGTCAAGCGCGTGGCGCCGGTTGCCCTGTTGCACCTGCGCTACACCGGCACGCCCTACTGGAGCAACCTGTCGGGCATCAGCGCGGTGGGCAAACTGCTGTCCTCCCTGAGTGAATCGGTGCGGGATACGCAGGAGTACACCGAAAAACTGCAGCCGCTGCTGATGGATCTGTGGGCCAAGCGCAACAGCCGCCTGGGCATGCTCACCACCTTCATCAGCCACTTCACCCTGAAGGAGGAAAGCTTAAGCGGCGTCTTGCGCAACTTCTTCTCCATCATTTCCAACTCCTTGGGGGAGAGCATGCTGCAGGGCGAGGGCGCCTTCGCGCCCCAGTGGCAGGAGGACAAAAGCCTTCGGGACAACCTGGCGCGGGAGCACTTCCCCGAAGGCTATATGGCCTGGGTCAGCGCCTACAGTACCCTGGAGGAAATGCGCACCCCCACCCTGGTCTACCGCCAGCTGGCGCTGGACGGCTTTGACAAGGTGGAGGTGCGGGATGAAGAGGGCAATATCGTCGCCTCCCTGGGCTTTGAGGAGGGGGAGATCGTCCACGGGCCGGAGGGCAGCCTTACCTTCACCCAGGTGGGCAACGAGCTGGAACTGAATTTGCCGGCCGATCAGGACATGCGGGTCAGTTTGCGGGCGATGGGCGGCGTGCTGGCCTTTTTGCGCGTCAAGGAAGGCCAGGCGGGCTACACCCGCATGCAGGTGTATGAAACGGGTGATCTTACCCCGCGTGAGGGCGAGACCTTCCAGTTGACCCTGCCCCGGCTGACAGGGCAGGCGGAAGCGGGTGCTTCTGTGTATCAGCTGGCTGGTACCCAGCGCGGCTTTGCCCTGACACACCAGCCCAACGCGCAGGCCCTCAGCGCGCAGGAAATGAACAGTACCTTCACGTCCATGTTCACCCAAAACCTGGCGACCGGCATCGCGGTGATGCTTCTGGTGTTCATCCTGCTGCTGTTTACCATCCTCCTCAGTGTACGCGGCCTGCGCCGCAGCATGTACAAGCGCAGGCTGCGCAAGTGCGGCACACCGCTTGCGCGCGCGCCACTGCGCGGCAATTTCCTCAACCGAAAACAGCCTTTCAAAATCCCTGTGAAGTTGTTTGGCCTGCTGGTGTTTGGTACAGGGCTTGCCATCGCCGTCGCCGCGGTGCGCGTGGGCCTTTCCTGGGTGCGGGAAATCCAGTTTATTCAGCAGCGGACGATGTTTCTGTTTTCCCTCATGTATTATGTGCCCTTTTTGGTGCTGCTTGTGTGCTGTGCCTTCCCGGCCATCTATGCCGGGGGCTACGCCCTGCTGTGGCTGAGCGACCTGTACATGCTGCGCACCAGCCGGCTGCATGCCCGCATCGGGTTTTTGTTTTCCCTGGGGCTGGGCGCGGTTATGACCCTGCCCAGCTATGGCTATTTCTCGCGCATATTGCTGTACGCGGTGCCCCTGCAAATCCTGTTTTTATTGCTGCTGCTCTCCATGCTGCGCCGCGCCATCAAACGCAACAGGAAGCTGGATCAGGCGGCTGAAAAAACCGAAAACTCACACAACAATGAGGCTGAAAACCAGGCCATAGTGTTGGACAAATAAAGCGGCGACCATTCTTTTCATACAGTATTGCGCCAAATTGCGTCCAGAACCTGCAAGTTTTGCTTGTACACTCCTTTTTATTGTACTATAATCTTGGCAACAACCTAAAATATGAAGGAGGACCCTACCCGTATGAAGAAACTGACCGCACTGCTCCTGGCCGTCCTGATGATGGCAGCCCTGCTGCCCTCTTTGGTGCAGGCCGAACCCGTCAAACTGACCATGGGCTCCTGGCGCTCCGATGACGCGGAGCAGGCCAAGGGCTGGCTGGCCAAGTACAAGGAGCTGACCGGCGTGGAAATCGTCTTTGAGCCCACCCAGTCCGCGCAATACAACGCCACCCTGCGCCTGCAGCTGGACAACGGCACTGGCCCCGACCTGATGTATGCCCGCAGCTACGCTGTTGGCGAGGAACTCTACGAAGCTGGCTTCTTCATGGACGTCAGCGATGTGCCCGGCGTGAAGGAAAACTTCCCCGCCTCGGCGCTTGACGGCTGGCAAGCCAAGGACGGCAAGATCTTCGCCGTGCCCGTGTCCGCCGTGAGCCACGTGGTGTACTACAACGTGGACATCTTTGAAAAGCATGGCCTGAAAGTGCCGGAGACCTTTGAGGACTTCCTGGCCCTGTGCCAGGAGCTGAAGGACAAGGGCGAGCAGCCCCTGGCCAACGGCATCGCCGACAACTGGGACATCCTGGAGTGCGTCTACCTGGGCATGCTGCCCAACTATGTGGGCGGCGTCGATGAGCGCGTCAAGTACGAGTCCGGCGAAAAGAAAATGAACGACGAGACATTCGTCAAATCTCTGGAAGATTACGCCAAGCTGGCCAAGTTCCTGCCCGAGGGCTTTGAGTCCATGGGCAACAGCGACATGCCCGCGATGCTGGCCCTGGGCCGCGCCGCGATGTTCATCGATGGCTCCTGGACCGCCGGTGCCCTGCTGGGCGAGGACTATAAAGACCTCAACTGGGGTGCCTTCGCGATCCCCGCGCCCGAAGGCAACAAGGCTGGCATGAGCTTCCACACCGACTGGGGCATGGCCGGCAACACCGCCACCAAGCACCCCGAAGAGGTCAAGGCCTTCCTGGCCTGGGTCGCGTCCCCCGAAGGGGCCGAGATCATCAGCAAGGCGCAGCCTGCCGGCTTCTTCCCCATGATCAACGCGGAGATCAAGCTGGAAGAGCAGCACGCCAACGACATCCTGGCCTTAAACGAAGGCAAGATCCTGGACAGCCGCTTTGTCTGGGCCAAACTGCTGGATATGTACACCCCCATGGTGGAGCAGCTTAACGCCATCGCCAAGGGTGAAACCACACCCGAAGCCGCCGCGGAAGTCTTTGCCGCCGAGCAGGCCAAGATCCTTGACAAATAATTCCTGAACCCATCCCTACCTGCCGGGAGCCGACTGCCGGCTCCCGGCTTTTTCTGGTCAAACAGGAGGAAGCATGCAACCAACGCTGTCAAAATCGCACCCAAGGCGCAGCCGCCTGGAACCGGGCGGGGGCTACTGGATCTGGTATGTCCTGCCCGCGCTGATCATGTACTGCCTGTTCATGGCCTACCCCATGCTGGACTCAGTGCGGCTAAGTTTGTATGAAGGAACCACCGGCGCCAGGAACTTTGTGGGCCTTGCCAACTATGTGCGCCTGTTTACGGACCCTGAGGTGTCCGCCCGGTTCTGGGGCGCGTTTTTCAACACCTGGGTCTTCTTCGCCTACCACATGCTGCTGCAAAACGTGCTGGGCATGCTGTTCGCGGTGGTTTTGACCAACCGCACCATGCGTGGCCGGCGTTTTTATCAGACCATTATTTTTATCCCCTGCACCATCGCGGTGATGGTGACAGGTTACCTGTTCAAACTGGTGCTCAACCCGCAGTTCGCGGGGCCCACGCTGCGCAGCATGGGCCTGGGCGCTCTGGTCAAGCCCTGGCTGGGGGATGAGAAGACCGCCCTGCACGTCATCAGCCTGGTATCCGTCTGGCAGTGGGTGGGTATCCCCACGATGATGTTTGTGGCGGGGCTGCAAAATATCTCAGAGGATCTGCTGGAGGCAGCCGACATCGCCGGCGCCAACTCCTGGCAGACCTTCTGGTACATCAAGTTCCCGCTGCTGCTGCCGGTCATCGGCATGATTGCCATTTTGACCTTTGTGAGCAACTTCAACGCCTTTGACATCGTATACGCTATGGCAACGCCGGACGGCGCGCCCAATTACAGCACCGACTTGATCGGCTCGCTCTTCTACCGCTATGGTGTGGCCGGCAAGCACCCCATCGGCATCCCGGAGCCGGGCGTGGGCGCTGCCATTTCAACCGCTATTTTTGCTATGCTGCTGGTGGGTGTCATTCCCACTCTGCGCGCGACCCAGGGGAAGGAGTGAGGACATGAGCGTGAAGCAAAAGGAACGCAAAGGCAGAAGCCTGAAGATTTACAACATGCACATCCCCTCCCACATCCTGATGGTGCTGTGGGTATTGGTGGCGGTCTTCCCGGTCTACCTGCTGATCATCAACTCTTTCAAAGGGCGCATGGCCATTTACAGCAACCCCTTCGGGCTGCCGACGGAGTGGACGGCGCAA
The DNA here is from genome assembly GCA_012837525.1 of Clostridiales bacterium. Taxonomy (GTDB): domain Bacteria; phylum Bacillota; class Clostridia; order Christensenellales; family Aristaeellaceae; genus UBA6115. Next base: position 5,723 of record DUQZ01000088.1, read on the forward strand.
AACTATTTAAACGTCATCCAGGGCGGCAATTTCTTCCAGTATTTCCTCAACAGCATCATTGTGGTGGTGGTGTCGCTCTTCATGATCCTGCTGCTGGGCTCCCTGGCTGGCTATGGCCTGGCCCACTGGCGCGGCAAGATTGGCCGGGGCGTCTACTTCTTCTTTGTGATGGGCATGATGCTGCCCATTAAAATCGCGACCATCCGCCTGCTTGAGCTGATGAAGATCTTTGACCTGTTCAACTCCCTGTGGAGCCTGTTTTTCGTCTACATCGCCATGGGTCTGCCCATCGCGGTGTTCATCCTGACGGAGTTTGTCCACGGCCTGCCCAAGGATTTGTACGAGGCCGCCTACATCGACGGCGCGCACCGCAGCAAGATCTACTACAGCGTCGTGCTGCCGCTGATCAAGCCTGCGCTGGCGACGGTGGGCATCTACAACCTGGTGCCCATCTGGAACGATTTGTGGTTCCCCTTGATCTTCATCACCCAGGAGGACAAGAAGACGGTGCTGCTGGCGGTCACCCGCCTGCAGGGGCAATACGCCACGGACTGGCCGCGCGTCTTTGCCCTGCTCACGCTGTCCGCCCTGCCGGTCATTCTGCTCTACCTCTCCATGTCCAAGCAGTTCATCGCGGGTCTGACCGCGGGTGCTGTGAAGGGATAAAATCCAAAATCTCAATGATGATTCAACCGCCGTATACCAGCGTGTACGGCGGTTTTTAAAAAAGTATGGATGAATAAGAGGGAAAACAAATGGAACGATGGGATGAATATACTGTTGACCGCGTCAGAACCGGCAGGTTGTTGCATCGGGGACAGCCGCTGCTGGAAAACCAGTTGCATCTGGTTGTTCACGCCTGCGTGTTTAATCAGGATGGGGAGATGTTGATCCAGCAACGCCATTCTCAAAAGGATGGCTGGCCTAATCTGTGGGACATCGCAGCAGGCGGCAGCGCGCTTGCCGGGGAAAGCAGCCAGACCGCGATGGCGCGGGAGCTGTTTGAGGAACTGGGCATCAAACTTGATTTACAAGGCATACGGCCGCACCTAACGGTCAATTTCGAGTTTGGCTTTGATGATTATTATCTGCTTCATCACGACCTTTTGATTGAATCGCTCACACTGCAAGAAGGCGAGGTCCAGCAGGTAAAATGGGCTTCGCTGGATGAGATTAAACGCCTGCTGGCGTCAGGTGATTTTATCCCCTACCATCCGCAATTGATCGAGTTGCTGTTTGGCATGCGCAAGGGCTACGGCGCGATTCAAAGACCAGGTGAATAATCGGGTCATTTTTCTGTTCCTTCAGCATTTGACAGGGGTTGATGAAGGATTGTGCGAAAACCGGCCTAATGCTTGTCACAAACCATCAATTATGGTAAAATATTTCTCGTTGTAAGTATAAGCGTGAAAGCGCGAATGAGAATACAGGGGGAGTACACATGGCTGATTATCTAACCAAAGACATCCGGAACATCGCCTTGATGGGGCATGGCAGCGAGGGCAAGACGACGCTGGCGGAGTCCATGCTCTTTGCTGCGGGCAATATTGACCGCCAGGGCAAGGTGGAGGACGGCTCCACCACGACTGACTACGACGCGGAAGAGACCAAGCGCGGCATTTCCATTTCCGCCGCCGTCGCACCCGTTGAGTGGAAAAAGACCAAGATCAACCTGATCGACGTGCCCGGCTATTTCGATTTCATCGGTGAGGCCATTGGGCCCCTGCGTGTTGTGAACACCGTGGGCATCGTGGTGTCCTCCGTGGGCGGCATCTCCGTGGGCGCTGACAAGGCCTGGCACGCCGCTGAAAAGGCTGGCCGCGCGCGCATGTTCATCGTCAACCAGATGGACCGTGAGAACGCGGATTATGACAAGGTGCTGCACGAGCTGCGCGACACCTACGGCTCAAGCGTGGTGCCGCTGATTGTGCCCATTGGCAGCGCGTCCGGTTTCAAGGGCGTTGTCAACCTGCTGGAAAACAAGGCCTTTGAGGGCGCAGGCAAGGCGCTCAAGGAAGTGCCCGTCCCCGCCGAATTGGCCGATACCATGGAGCAGTACATCCAGGAGATCACTGAAGTCGCCGCCGAGGCGGATGACGAGCTGCTGGAGAAATATTTTGAGGAAGGCGAGCTCTCCCACGAGGAGATCTTGATCGGCTTCCGCAAGGGCATGCGCGAGGGCAAGATCGTGCCCGTTGTCGCCGTCTCCGCCCTCACCGGCATTGGCGTCGCCAAGATGCTGGACATGGCGGTGGACTACCTCAATTCCCCCGAGGGCACGCAGACAGAAGGCGTCAACCCCAAGAATGACGAAGCCGTCATTCGCAAGTGCGACAACGCGGAGCCCTTCTCCGCCTATGTCTTCAAAACCGTGGCCGACCCCTTTGTGGGCAAGCTGTCCCTGGTGAAGGTCATCTCCGGCACCTTGACGCCCGCCACCGCGCTGTACAACGCCAACCAGGAAAAGAACGAGAAATCCGGCGGCCTGTTCATGATGCGCGGCAAAAAGCAGACCAGCGTGCAGGTGCTTAACGCGGGCGACATCGGCGCCTTGAGCAAACTCAACTTTACCGAGACCGGCGACACCCTGTGTGACCCCGGCCAGCCCGTGAAGTTCGAAGGCATCACCTTCCCCGAGCCCAGCTTCTCCAAGGCTGTCTTTGCCTCCAAGCAGGGCGAGGAGGACAAGGTCTTTACCGGCTTGGCCCGCCTGCATGAGGAAGACCCCTCCATCACCGTCACCAAAAACGTCGAGACCACCGAGACCATCCTCTCCGGCCAGGGTGAGTTGCACCTGGACGTGGTGCGCTCCAAATTGGCCACCAAATTCGGCGCCACTGCCGCTTTGGAAGACCCCAAGGTGCCCTACCGGGAGACCATCCGCAAGACCGTGTCGGCCCAGGGCCGCCACAAGAAACAGTCCGGCGGCCACGGCCAGTTCGGCGATGTGTGGATTGAGTTCTCTCCCATCGGCGACACCAACATCGAGTTTGAGTTTGTGGACAACGTCGTGGGCGGCGTGGTGCCGCGCAACTTCATCCCCTCCGTCGAAAAAGGCCTGCGGGAGAACATCGTGCGCGGCGTGCTGGCGGGCTACCCCATGGTGGGCCTGCGCGCCAGGCTGTATGACGGCTCCTACCACGCGGTGGACTCCTCCGAAATGGCGTTTAAAACCGCGGCCCGTATCGCCTACCGCAAGGGTTGCATGGAAGCCAGCCCCGTGCTGCTTGAGCCCATCATGAGCGTCAAGGTCTTGGTGCCGGATGAGTACATGGGCGACATCATGGGCGACATCAACAAGCGCCGCGGCCGCATCATGGGCATGGACCAGGTGGACGGCCAGCAGCAGGTATCCGCCGAGGTGCCCCAGTCCGAGATGTTCAAGTACGCGACCGACCTGCGCAGCATGACCCAGGCGCGCGGCTCCTTCACCATGGCCTTTGAGCGCTATGAGGAAGTGCCCGCCGACGTGGCCAAGAAGGTCATCGAGTCCGCCAAGCGCGATGAGGAAGACGAGGACTAATTTTTGATACTGAACGCACTCGTTAACGCTTCCATGAGCCGGTTCTTTTCCGCCTCCGCGTTGTCTCGTTCAGTCAACGTAGCACTGCGGCTACGCCTCCTTCACTCGACTTAGCGGAGACAAAAAAGCCCTCGGCTCCTGATCGCGTTACCTCGCGTGTTCAGCATCTACCATACAACGATTATAAAATGCAGCACCTCCGGGTGCTGCTTTTTCGTGTGTATACATAATAAAACCTTGACAGGCGTGGAATTCAGGTGGTTTAATGATACCTGCCTATTGGTTTAGCATACCTAAACAACGAAGGGAGGGCACCATGGACATCGGCGGCACCCTGCGCAAACTGCGCCTGGCGCGCAACCTGACCCAGGAGGACCTGGCGGACCGGTGCGAGCTGTCAAAAGGCTTTATTTCGCAGGTGGAAAACAACCTGACATCGCCCTCCATCGCTACGCTGACGGACCTGATCGAAAGCCTGGGCTCCTCGCTGGAGGAGTTTTTCAGCGTCACGCCGGAGGAGAAGATCGTCTACGCCGCGGATGACATGTTCGAGAAGGAGGACGCGGACCTGCTGCGCGGCAGCATCGTGTGGCTGGTGCCCGGCGCGCAGAAAAACCGGATGGAGCCCATCCTGGTCACCCTGGGCCCCGGCGGCCGCACGGCAGAGATCCCCGCGCACGACGGGGAGGAGTTTGGCTATGTGTTGAAAGGCCGCATCATCCTGTACACCGGCCAGGTCGCGCACAAGCTTAAAAAAGGGGAAAGCTTCTCCCTGCATCCAACCGCGCCCCATTACATCATGAACCCCGGGAAGGACAAAGCCCAGTTCATCTGGACCTCAACACCACCTTCCTTCTAACATTGAATACATCAAATCCAACCAACTGGAGGCCTCTATGCAAGAAAGACCACGGCTGATCAATCTGGAGAACATCTCCAAGGACTACGGCGGCGTTACGGTACTGTCGGACATCAACCTCTACATCCGCAAAAATGAGTTTGTGACGCTGCTGGGGCCCTCGGGCTGCGGGAAAACGACCACGCTGCGCATCATTGGCGGGTTTGAGAGCCCCAGTTCCGGCCGGGTGATGTTTGACGGCGAGGACATTACGCAATTGCCGCCCTATAAGCGCAAGGTCAACACGGTCTTTCAAAAATACGCGCTCTTCCCGCACCTGAACGTGGCGGAGAACATCGCCTTTGGCCTCAAGGTGGCCAAGCGGCCCAAGGAGGAAATCCGCGCCAAGGTGGAGAAGATGCTGGCCCTGGTCAACCTGCGCGGCTATGAAAAGCGCAGCGTGGACAGCCTGTCCGGCGGCCAACAGCAGCGCATCGCCATCGCGCGGGCCCTGGTGAACGAGCCGGAGGTGCTGCTGCTGGATGAGCCCCTGGGCGCGCTGGACTTAAAATTGCGCCAGGAAATGCAGCTGGAGCTCAAGCGCATGCAGCAGATGCTGGGCATCACCTTTATTTTTGTCACCCACGACCAGGAGGAAGCCCTCACGATGTCGGACATCATCGTGGTGATGAAGGATGGCTTCATTCAGCAGATCGGCACGCCCAAGGACGTGTATGACGAGCCCAAAAGCGCCTTTGTGGCCAACTTTATCGGGCAGTCCAACATCATCCGCGGCGTGATGGTGCATGACGAGCTGGTGCATTTTTGCGGCGCGGACTTCCCCTGTGTGGACAAGGGCTTTGGCAGCGATGCTCCGGTGGATGTTTTGATCCGGCCGGAGGACCTGCTGATTGTTGGCGAGAACGAAGGCCGCCTCAACGGTCTGGTGCGCAGCGTGCTGTTTAAGGGCGTGCACTATGAGATGATCATCGACGCGGGGGAGATGCGCTTCAAGGTGCACTCCACCGTGATGCAGCCGGAGGGCTCCATTGTGGGACTGGATGTCATCCCCTTTAACATCCACATCATGAACCCCATGCCGCCCCAGGAAATCGAAAGCCTGGAGGAAGAACCCGCATGAACAACATGGCGCTGCCCCCTTGGGCAACCTGGGTGATGCTGCTGGGCTTTTTGGGCTTCATTGGCATGATCGCGCTCAGCATCCGGCGCAACCGCGGCGTGAAGCGCTCCCTGTTTGCCTTTCCCTACGGGCTGTGGATTGTGCTGTTCACGCTCATCCCGCTCTTGCTGATAGCCTATTATGCCTTTACCAACAAGGCGGGCGGGCTTACGCTGGACAATTTCAAAACCTTCTGGGACAGCAACTACGAGATGCGCAAGCAGATGCTGGATTTGGGCGTCAACCCGGCCGATCTGGGCATCGCGCGCGGCAATGTGAACGTGGATACCCTGGTGTACTCCCTGTGGATGGCCTTTATGTGCACGGTCATCTGCCTGGTGATGGGCTACCCGGCGGCGCTGTTCATGGCCGACCGCAGCTTCAAGCTGGGCGCCACGCTGGTCATTTTGTTCATCATCCCCATGTGGATGAACTTCCTACTGCGCACCATCGCTTGGATGAGCCTGCTGGAGGACAACGGCCTCATCAATACGCTGTTGGCCGCTATGGGCTTGCCCAAGATGCGATTGATGTACAACTCCCAGGCCGTGCTTTTGGGCATGGTGTACAACTACCTGCCCTTTATGGTGTTCCCGATTTACAACTCCCTAAGCAAGCAGGACAGAAGGCTGTCAGAGGCTGCGATGGACCTGGGCGCCAACGCCGCCTTGACCTTTTTGCGCGTCACCCTGCCCCTGTCGCTGCCGGGCGTGGTATCCGGCATCACCATGGTGTTCATGCCCTCTGTCACCACCTTCTTTATCCCAAGGGTCCTGGGCGGCGGCAACACCGAGATGTTTGGCGACCTGATTGAGCGCACCTTCTTAAGCGCGGACAACTGGAACGTGGGCAGCGCGCTGAGCTTGATTATGATGATTTTGATCCTCATCAGCCTGACCTTGCTGCGCAAGGCGGACCCGGAGGGAGAAGGGAGCGGCACGCTGTGAGCAAGTTTTTAAAACGCGGATATCTAACCCTGGTGCTGCTGTTTTTGTATGTGCCCATCATCGTGTTGATTGTGCAATCCTTCAACGCGGGCGTGAGCCGCGCCAAGTGGGAGGGCTTTTCCCTGCACTGGTATGAGCGGCTGTTCAACAGCCCCTCCATCATGAACGCGCTGTACATCACCGTCACCATCGCCCTCTTGGCCGCCGCCATCGCGACGGTCATCGGCACGCTGGCCGCCATCGGCATGCACGCGATGAGCAAACGGCCCCAGGGCGTGATGATGACCTTGACCAACATCCCCATGACCATGCCGGACATCGTAACCGGTATCTCGCTCATGCTGCTGTTCATCTTCACCCAGGTGCCGCGCGGTTATTTCACCATGCTCTTGGCGCACGTCACCTTCAACATCCCCTATGTGATTTTGTCGGTGATGCCCAAATTAAAGCAGATGAATAAGTTCAGCTACGAGGCCGCGCTGGACTTGGGCGCGACACCGGGCTACGCCCTGCGCCGGGTCATCCTGCCCTCCGTGATGCCGGGCGTCATCACCGGCGCTTTGCTCAGCTTCACCCTGTCCCTGGATGACTTCACCATCAGCTATTTCACCACCAGCCCGCTGGTGCAAAATCTGTCCACGCTGATTTATTCCGAAGCCAGAAAGGGTATAAAGCCTACGATGAACGCGCTTTCCGCGCTGATGTTTGTCGCCCTGCTGGTGCTGCTGCTGGCGGTCAACCGCCGCGCCTCACTGGCCAACGATTCCTAAGGAGGAGAAGAATGAAAAAGATTGTTGTGCTGCTGTTGTCCGTCCTGCTGGCCCTGTCTGTAACCGCGGGCCTTGCGCAGGGGACAGTCAATGTGTTCAACTGGGAAGACTATATCAACGAGGATGTCATCCGCCTGTTTGAGGAGGAGACCGGCATCCGGGTGGAGTATATGAACTTCACGCTCAATGAGGACATGATGGTGCAGGTGCGCACCAGCCCGGGCAAGTTTGACGTGGTGTTCCCGTCAGACTACGCCATTGAGCGCATGATCGCGGAGGACCTGCTGCAACCGATTGATTTTGAGAAGGTGCCCAACGCCGCGCAGATTTTGGACTGGCTGCAAACGCCGGACTATGACCCCAACCACGAGTACTCCGTGCCTTACATGTGGGGGACGGTGGGCATTTTGTATGACACCACCAAGGTGGACGAGCCCATCACCTCCTGGGGCGCCTTGTTTGATGAGAAGTACGAGGACCAGGTGTTCATGCTGGATTCCCCCAGGGATACCCTGGGCATCGCGCTGAAGTACCTGGGCTACTCCGTCAACTCCAAGGACCCGGCCCAGATCAAGGAAGCCGCGGACCTGCTGATTGAGCAAAAGCAAAAGCGCATCGTCAAGGCCTACCAGGTGGACGAAACCAAGGACAAGATGGTGGCGGGTGAGGCGACGCTGGCCTTGGTCTGGTCCGGGGATGCACAGTATGCCATCAACCTCAACCCCAACTTGGCCTATGTGGTGCCGGAGGAGGGCAGCAACGTGTGGGTGGACGGCATGGTCATCCCTGCCACCGCGCCCAATGTGGACAACGCGCACAAGTTTATTGATTTCCTGTCCCGCCCGGACATCGCCCAGATGAATGTGGAATACATCGAGTACTCCACGCCCAATGTGGGCGCGATTGAGCTGATGGGGGAGGACTACAAGAACAACCCCAACCTCAACCCCGCGCAGGAGATCATCGACAACTGCGAGTTCTTCCACGACAACCACGACGTAAAAGTGCTGTACGACACCTTCTGGGGTATGGTGAAAAACGCTAGATAATGGTAAACTCCATGTAGGACAATCCTGCATGGAGTTTTTCTATGCCAAAAAACCTAAGGGGGACGTGAAGATGACAATTCTGGTCACAGGGGGCGCGGGCTATATTGGGTCCCATACCTGCCTGGAGCTGCTGGACGCGGGCTATGAGGTGGTGGTCGTGGACGACCTGCGCAACAGCGACGCGGAAAGCCTGAACCGGGTAGAGCAGTTAACCGGCAAGCCCATCACCTTTTATCAGTTTGACGCGCGGGATGAAAAAAAGCTGGACGAGGTATTCACAAAGCACAATATCTCCTGCGTCATCCACTTCGCGGGCTTAAAGGCGGTGGGTGAATCCGTCAGCATCCCCCTCACCTACTACCACAACAACCTGGTGAGCACCATGGCCCTTTGCGCTGTGATGAATAAGCACAACGTCAACAACTTCATCTTCTCCTCCTCCGCTACCGTGTACGCGCAGGACAACGAGATGCCGCTGAAGGAGGACGGGCACCTGGGCTGCACCAACCCCTATGGCTGGACAAAATTCATGTGCGAGGAGATCTTAAAGGACATCGCGGTGGCAGAGCCGGTTTTCTCCGTGGTGTTGCTGCGCTATTTCAACCCCATCGGCGCGCACCCCAGCGGCATGATCGGGGAGGACCCGGCCGGCATCCCCAACAACCTGCTGCCCTATATCACGCAAACAGCGCTGGGCCGGCTGGAGCGGTTGACGGTGCATGGGGATGATTATGACACCAAGGACGGCACCGGCGTGCGCGACTATATTCACGTGGTGGACCTGGCCAAAGGTCACCTGAAGGCAGTGGAATACGCGCGCAAGCACCAGGGCTGCGAGGCGGTCAACCTGGGCACGGGCGTGGGCTACAGCGTGCTGGACATCCTGCACGCCTTTGAATCCGAAAACGATGTGAAGGTGCCCTATGTGATTGGCCCGCGCCGGCCGGGCGACATCGCCACCGTGTACGCCGACCCGCAAAAAGCCAAGGACATGCTGGGCTGGGAAGCCGAGCTGGGCATCAAGGACATGGTCCGCGACGCCTGGAACTGGCAGAAAAAGAATCCTCAGGGATACCGCAAAGGATAAATACTACTCACTAGAATCAAACCGCCTCCGAGTGTAATTTACACTCAGAGGCGGTTTTTTGATCCTTTATTCAATATATCAATTCTAAAGTTCTTTTGGGGTTTGGACCTTTTCTTTCAAGAAAAGGTCCAACGTCCCCTAAAAAATCTCTAAAACTCCGCGTGTCCAACCGTCCGTGGGAAGGGGAGAACATCCCTTATATTGGTGATACCGGTCAAATACATCACAAAGCGCTCAAAGCCCAGGCCGAAGCCGGCGTGCTTGGCGGTGCCAAAGCGGCGCAGGTCCAGGTACCAGGCGTATTCTTCTTCCTTCAGGCCCATCTCATGGATGCGGGAGAGTAGCTTGTCGTAGCGCTCTTCGCGCTGGCTGCCGCCGATCATCTCGCCGACGCCAGGCACCAGAAGGTCCATGGCGGCGACGGTCTTGCCGTCTTCATTGGCGCGCATGTAAAAGGCCTTGATGTCACGGGGGTAGTCGGTCACAAAGACGGGGCGCTTGAAGTGCTTCTCGGTGAGGTAGCGCTCATGCTCCGTCTGCAGGTCAACGCCCCAGGAAACGGGGTACTCAAAGGTGACGCCGGAATTCTCCAGGATTTCGATGGCCTTGGTGTAGGTTACGCGCTCAAAGGCGCTGGTGCGCACGTGGTCCAAGCGGGCGAGCAGCTCCTTATCCACAAACTGGTTGAGGAAGGCAAACTCGTCCGGGGCTTGTTCAAGGACCATGTTGATAACGGATTTGACCATGTCCTCGGCCAGGTCCATGTCGTCCTCCAGGTCGGCAAAGGCGATCTCCGGCTCAATCATCCAGAACTCCGCGGCGTGGCGCGGGGTGTTGCTGTTTTCGGAGCGGAAGGTGGGGCCAAAGGTGTACACCTTGCTCATCGCCAGGGCGTAGGCCTCGGCCTGCAGCTGGCCGGACACGGTGAGGGAGGCGGACTTGCCGAAGAAATCGCGGGTGTAATCCACCTGCCCATCCGCGGCCTTGGGCAGCTTGTCCAAATTGAGGGTGGTCACGCGGAACATCTCACCCGCGCCCTCGGCGTCAGAGGTGGTGATGATGGGCGTGTGCACGTAGATAAAATCATTGGCGGCAAAATAGGCGTGGATGGCCTGCGCGGCTAAGGAGCGGATGCGGAAAACGGCGGAAAACGCGTTGGTGCGGGGCCGCAGGTGGGCGATGGTGCGCAGGTACTCAAAGGTGTGCCGCTTTTTTTGCAGCGGGTAATCAGGCGCGGAGGCGCCCAGGAGGGTGACCTGCCTTGCCTTGATCTCAAAGGGCTGCTTCATCTCCGGCGTCAGCACGATGGTGCCCCTGACTTCAATGGCGGAGTAGAGGGTGATCTTCTTGACCTCCTCAAAGTTGGCAAGCTCCGTGTCACAGACCACCTGCAGGTTGCGGAAGGCGGTGCCGTCGTTGAGCTCGATGAAGGCAAAGGCTTTGCTGTCGCGCAGGGTGCGCACCCAGCCGCGTACCAGCACCTCACTGCCGTCTGCCGGGGTGTCTTTCAATAGTTTTGAGATAGCAGTCACTTTCACAGGGTTTCACCTTCCTTTAGGACCATGCCCAGCATCGCGGCGCCGATGATGCCAGCCCCATTGCCCAGCACGGCCAGTTCCACCCGGCCATAGGGGAGGGTTTTGTACATCAAATAGCGCGGGATCTTTTCCTTCACCGCGTCCAGTAAGAAGGTACCAGCCATGCTGATGCCGCCGCCCAAGACGATCATCTCCGGGTCAAAAAAGGAGATCATCGTGTTGACGGCCAGCGCCAGGTACTTGGTGTAGCGATCAAAGACTTTCTGGGCGATGGGGTCGCCCTCCCGGGCGCAGTCGATGATGAGTTTGCCGTTGATGTTTTCCTCGCTGCCGGCACGCTCTAAAATCAGGCTGTCCGGGTGCAGGCGCACCTGCTCGCGGCCCATGCGGATGAGCGCGGTGGCGGAGCAGTAGCGCTCCAGGCAGCCGTTTTTGCCGCAGGTGCAGGGAATGCCGTCAATTTCCATGGTGAGGTGGCCCAGCTCGGTGGCCACGCCGTGCGCGCCGGTCCAGGGCTTGCCGTTTAGGATGATACCGCCGCCCACGCCGGTGCCCAGGGTGAGGAAAATGCTGGACGCGGCGCCCTTGGAAACGCCGGCCATGCTCTCCGCCAAGGCGGCCACCGTGGCGTCGTTGTCAATAAACACGGGCTTGTTGATGTATTTTTGCAATTCCTCGCGCAGGGGCACGTCGTGCCAGCCCAGGTTGGTGCAAAAGATGACGGTGCCGGTCTCGTTTTCCGCCACACCGGGGATGCCCACGCCAATGCTGCCCACGTCGTCAATCAGCTTGCCGGATTGCTCCAGCGCCTGCAGCGCGCAGCTGGCCATGTCCCGCACCACGTCCTTGTAGTGGCGCTCCGCGATGGTCGCGGTGGAGGCTTCGGCCAAAATGGTGCCCTGCTCGTCTGTGACGCCCGCCGCGATCTTGGTCCCGCCCAGGTCAATGCCAATGTAAATCATTGATACTCTCCTTGTTTATTGATTCATCATGTCAGATAAGCGCTTGTCCAACTCCCTGGCAGCGGAGTAGCCCATGCGCTTGAGGCTCAGGTTGCGCGCGGCCACCTCAATGATGATGGCCAGGTTGCGCCCGGGTTTGACCGGCAAGGCCAGGCTGGGTACCTTCACGTCCATGATGGTGATGTAGTTTTCCTCCAGTCCCAGGCGGTCGTATTCCTTCTGCTCGTCCCAGTGCTCCAGGTGGATCTCCAGGTCGATGGACTTGCGCATGAGGACGGAGCCAATGCCGTACATCTGCCGGATGTCGATGATGCCGATGCCCCGGATCTCCATAAAAAAGCGGATGGTCTCCGGCGCTTCGCCAGTTAGGCGGTTTTCGTTGACGCGGCAGATATCCACCACATCATCAGCGACCAACTGGTGCCCGCGCTTGACCAACTCCAGCGCAGCCTCGCTCTTGCCCACGCCCGAGTCCCCGGTGATGAGGACGCCCACGCCGTAGACGTCCATCAAAACGGCGTGCATGGTCTCATGCGGGGCTAAGACACGGTTTAGGAACATGATGGCAGAGACGATGAAGCCGGTGGTGGACATCTCACTGCCCAAAATGGGGATGTCCCGCTCGCTGGCCAGGCGCAGCATCTCCTCCGGCGGCGTGTGCCCGCGGCAGAGGATGACGCAGGGGATCTCGTGGGAGAAGAAGCGGCGCAGCTTGCTGTCACGCTCCTTTGTGGTAAGGCCCATTAAATAGCCCATCTCGGCGTTGCCCATGATCTGCACGCGCTCCAGCGCGAAATGCTCATAAAAGCCGGACAGCTCAAGGCCAGGGCGGTTAAACTCGGAGGACTTAATGTCCAGCACCTTCTTGGTGGTGGGGGACAGCACCTCCAATTCCAGGCCCTGGATGAGTTCTGATAATTTGACCACTGCGCACCGCCTTTCCTATAAACAGCCAGAAATGCATAGCCAGTATACAGCATGCGCCCTGCTGGTTCAAGCAAAGCAGGGGCTTGCGACGCTTATCACAGAATTGTTGCAATTTTAATAAATAAAGATTACAATACTGTTCACAAAGGCGGTGAAACGATTGGATGATTTTTTAAGGCTACTTTCAGAAAAGTTGATTGACCTGGTGGTGTACGGCGCGGTCATCCTCACCTTTGTGGTGGGCTACAGCAAGTGCATCATCCCCTTGCAGCGCGCGGCGCGCGCCTTCCGCAAGGGCATCGGCAACCTGGCCGTGTTCAAACCCAATGAGTCGGGGCGCCCGGACTGGCAGGATGTGCTGTTTTTGGGCAAGCCCATGCAAAAGCAGTGGGCGCGCTTTTTGGTGAACGCCGAGCAGCTGGACCAGCGCGGCCTGTCCTGTGACGTGGAGGACTACATCAACGACGAGACCACCCTGCGGGATTTTGCCCACTTCCAGCTGGCGGAGGTCATCCCGGGCCTGCTGACCGGCCTTGGCATCCTGGGCACCTTTATCGGCCTGATGCGCGGCCTGGGCAACCTGGATTTGAGCAACGCGGGCAACACGGTCACCTCCATCCATACGATGATCTCGGGCATGACCTTCGCCTACGGCACCTCCATCGCGGGCCTGGTGGGCTCCTTGGTGTTTAACATCCTCTTCCGCGCGGCGCAAGGGTCCGCAACCGGCGCCCTGGATGATTTTAACCAGGCGTTTTCGGATGTGGTGATGCGCAGGCCGCTGGACGAGTCCGTGCGCCAGACCTGCTACATGGAAGACCAGGCCGCCTTTTTGGCCAGCGCCTTTGGTGAAGTCAACCTGAAGCTGGAGTCCGGCATCAGCCAGGCGGTGGAGCGTTCCTTCGCGCCCATTGGCCAGTCCATGCACCACTTTATCCTGTCTGAAACCCAGGCGCAGGTGGAGGGCCTTAACCACGTGGTCAACCAGTTTGTGGAGCAGATGAATACGGCTCTAAACGGCCAGTTCCTGCTGCTGGGGAAAACCCTGTCGCAGATCAACCAATCCCAGGTGGTGAACCTGGAAAGCGTTAACAGCACGATGACGGCGGCGGACAGCATCCTGGACAGCATCCAGAAAACAGGCCTGATGACGCAGACGGTGATTGACCGCTTTGACAGCTATATTGAGGACCTGTCCAAGGCGCAGGCAAGCAACGCCGCGCTGTCGGAGCAGACGGCCAATATCCTCTCTGGCATGCACAAGGACGTGAAGGTACAAAACGAGCGCTATGCCGCGCTGGTGGACGCGCAGGCGGAGCTGTCCCACTTAATGGAGCAGTACGCCTCCTGGTCCGGCCGGGTGCTGGACGCGGTGGAGAAGCAGTCCGACGCCGCGAGCGACCGCGCGCACGAGGTGGCCAACGAGATGAACCGCTCCGGCCAGCTGCTCAAGGACAGCTACACCAATTTTGTAGAGAATATTTCAACAGGCCTGGCCCGCACCATGGGCATGTTTGAGGAAAACATGACCGACATGACCCAGAAAATGGTGACGGACCTAAAGGCCGCCATGGCACAGGGCGGCAGCGGCGCCGCGGTTGACCTGAAGCAGTTCTCCCGCGTGCAGCAGGCGCTTGCGGACATGACCCAGGCGCTCAACAAGGCCACCCAGGCCGCCAACCAGATGGCGGAGGGCGCCTAAATGCGGGCTGTTCGCGCGCCGCGCAGGCTGATTCAAAAGGGGGATGGCGGCAGCCACTGGATTTCCTTTTCGGATATGCTCTCCAGCCTCCTCTTGGTCTTTATCCTGGCTTTGATGGTCAGCATCTACCAGTATTTCTCCGTGCTGGATGTCAAAACCAAGGAATTGGAAGTCCAGCAGGTGGAGCTGGACCGCGTGCAGATCTCCCTGGTGCAAAAGGAGGAGGACCTCAGGACCGCGCAGGCGGAGTTGATGGGCAAGGAGGAGGAAGTGGCCTCCATCCAGATCCAGCTGCAGCAGCAGGAAGACGAGCTCAAGGCCGCGCAGGCCGCGCTCAAAACCCAGAAGGATGAGCAGGCGGCGCTGCAGTTGCAGCTGGCCACCCAGGAAGCGGACCTGAACAAGATGCAATTGGCCATGAACGCGCAGCAGCGCCAGATTGATGACCTGCTGGGCGTGCGCACGCAGATCATCCAGGACTTGAGCCAGGCCTTTGCCAGCTCAAACCTCAACGTCAAGGTCAACGAGGACACGGGCGACATCATGCTGGATTCCACCCTGCTGTTTGAAAAAGGCGGCGAGGTGCTGCTGCCTGCCGGCCGGGACCAGCTGTCCCGCCTGATTCCGGTGTATCTCAGCGTGCTGCTGCGGCCGGAGTATGAGGCCTATGTGGCAGAGATCGTCATCGAAGGCCATACCGACTCCACGGGCTCCTATCTGCACAACCTCAAGCTGTCCCAGGCGCGCGCGCTGGGCGTGGCCACCTATTGTCTGGAGCTGCCGGGGCTTGACGGCGTGCAGCGGCAGAAGCTGCAGTCCATCCTCACAGCCAAGGGGCGCAGTTTCTCCGACCGCATCTTCTTCCCGGATGGCCGGGAGAACATGGACGCCAGCCGCCGGGTGGAGATCCAGTTCCGCCTAAAGGACAGCGAGATGATCCAGAAGATGAACGAGATCCTGCAGGGCCGCTGATGAGAAAAATCGCCTTTGTGCTGGCCCTGCTGGCATTGTTTGCCGCAGGCATCACCATCTACGGCTTCGCGGCCACCCGGCTTGATCTGCGCGTGGACAACGTGCGCGCGCTGAGCGACCAGGAGTACCAGGCCCGTTTCGCCCGCCTGCGCGAGCAGATGAGCCTGGGGGCTGTGCGCGGCATTGTGTATGACGACCAGCCGCTGGGCGACGCTGATGACTATGTCATCCTGGAGTACACCATCGCCGTGGGCAACCGCGGTTTTATCCCGGCGGAAATGGTCGAAGCCGTGGTGGTGCCGGTGCGCGGGGATATCCTCTGCTTTTCACAGCAGGAGGCGGAAAACCGTGACATCAACCAGGGCATCACCGCGCCCAACGGGCGGGAAACCATGCTGCGCTGCTATCTGTTGACCAGGAAAAGCCTGCACGCCGTGCGGGAAATCCAGGTAAGTTATTACATCTGGGGCAACCCCTATATTTTGAAAGTACAGTACGGCTAAAAGCAGTTTTTGAACAGTTTTCATGACGAAAATGGGCATAAACAGGCCGAATTGACACAAAACCACTTGACAGCCTGACGGCGCGATATTATGATGAATGCGACGGGATACCCCCTGAAGTGTGCGCCAGTTTTCCGTTTTTACCCACATTTTACCAAATGGAATCCGCGTCAGGAGTTGGCTGCCACGCCCCCGCGCAAGCGATAGGGGACGGCAAATATCTGTTGCAGGGTACCAGCCTGCTGAACATAGCGGGTGAAAAAATGGAAGGCAGCGGCACTTTGGGCTATCCCACGAGAACGGTCAGGTGCGCCTGCCGTTTTTCTATATCGTTTTGTTATATTATTGATGAAATCGAACAACTGTATTTATTTTGTATTTCAAACGAACTGTGATGTTTTTGAACCATAAGAAAGTGGAAATATGCAAACAGAACTGATGCGCCCAGATGAACTGGGTATATTCATGGCAGCGGACCTGTTGCGGTCCGGCGGTTTGGTTGCCTTCCCGACCGAGACGGTGTACGGCCTGGGCGCCAAGGTGTACAACGAAGCGGCCGTCGCCGCCATTTTCGAGGCAAAAGGCCGCCCTGCGGACAACCCGCTAATCGCCCATGTGCTGGGCATCACCGGCGCGCAGGAGTGCGGGGAGTGGACACCGCTGGCGCAGATTCTGGCATCCGCCTTCTGGCCCGGCCCGCTCACGCTGATTATCAGGCGCAAGCCCATCATTCCCCGGATTGTCTCTGCTGGGCTTGACACCATCGCGCTGCGCGCGCCCAGCCACCCGGTGGCCCGCGCGCTGATCGCGGCCTGCGGTTTCCCCATCGCGGCGCCCAGCGCCAACCGATCGGGCCGCCCCAGCCCCACAACGGCTGCCCATGTAATGGACGACCTGGCTGGCCGAATTCCCCTGATCTTGGACGGCGGCCCCAGCGAGGTGGGTCTTGAATCAACTGTGGTGGACGCGACAGGCATGTGCCCCCTGGTGTTAAGACCGGGGTCCATCACCCCGCAGATGCTGGCCACGGTGGCCGGCGAATGCCAGGTAGCCGATTCTGTGATGCGCCAGCTGCAGGAGGGGGAGTACGCGCCCTCGCCCGGCATGCGCCACAAGCACTACGCCCCCATGGCCAGGCTTACCCTGGTGGAAGGGGAGGATGAAGCGGTCAAACGCGTCCTGTTAACCCTGGCCAAAGGCCGGGCGGACACCTGGGTGCTGGCGCTGGATGGCGAGCTGCGCCACACAGAGGGGCTGCGCTTCAAGTCCCTGGGCAGGGACGCGGGCGAGGCCGCCCACCGCCTGTTCTATCTGCTGCGCCAGGCGGATGAGGAAGGGGTGCAGCGCATCTTCGTCAAGGCCTTAAGCCCCGAGGGCGTTGGCCTGGCTGTGATGAACCGGCTGGCGCGCGCCTCCGGCTTTGACATCATCCAAGCCGCGGAATTCAACAATCAACACCACCATTAATTTTTGAAAGGAACGAACGATGAAAAAGATTTTATCCGGTATTTTGGCCTTGGCCCTGCTCGTGGGCCTCAGCCTGCCTGTGGTACAGGCGGAAGAGGAAAAGGTGCTCAATTTCTTCTCCTGGGCCACCTACATCGATGACGACACCGTGGCGAAGTTCACGGAGCAGACGGGCATCAAGATCAACTACACCACCTTTGCCTCCAACGAGGAAATGCTGCTGAAGATGTCCATGTCCAGCAACGAGTACGACGTCATTCTGGCCAGCGACTACGCCATCAACACCTTGCGCAAGCAGGACAAGCTGCAAAAGCTCAACAAGGACCTGCTGCCCAACTACGCTAACCTGGACCCGGCCTTCTTAAGCCAGTATTACGATGAGAACAACGAGTACACCGTGCCCTACACCGCGGGCACCCCGCTGATTGTCTACAACCCCGACCTGGTGGACATCGAGATCACCGGTTATGAGGATCTGTGGAACCCGGCGCTCAAGGACAGCATTGTCATCATCGACGACGCGCGCAACATCGTGGGCATCACGCTCAAGACGCTGGGCTATTCCTTCAACACCACCGATAAGAAGGGGCTCATGGAGGCCAAAGAAAAGCTGATGAGCCTGCGGCCCAACATCCGCGCCTTTAACTACGACACCCCGCACAACGACATGATCTCCGGCGAGGTCAGCGTGGGCTATATGTTTACCCCCTTTGTGCTGCTGGCCATGGACGGCAACCCGGACCTGAAGGTGGTCTACCCCAAGGAGGGCATGGGCTTTGGCATCGACTCCCTGGTGATTCCCGCCAACGCGCCGCATCCGGAAAACGCGCACGCGCTGCTCAACTTCCTGCTGGACAGCGAAGTGGCCGGCAACACCGCGGGCATGCAGTACTACCTGTCCCCGGTGGCGACTGCCTACGAGTTCATCCCCGAGTACCTGCGTGACAACCCTGCCATCCGCATCCCCAAGGAAATCCTGGGCGAGACCGAGTTCATCATGGACGTCGGCGAGACCGAGAGCAAATACCAGGAGATCTGGGCGGAGTTCAAGCTGCAATAAGCGCTTAACAGGCACTTTCATCTGACAATAAAGCCCCCGCGGACCCAACATCCGTGGGGGCTTTTGTATGGGGCAAGCGCTTGGCTACTCGCCCTCTACCTGGAAGGTGCCCAGGTCGATGTTTTCAAAGAAGTCGTTCTTCAGGGTATCCAAGCCAACGGTGGACTTCGCCAGGCCAAAGTGATAGCTGGAGTTCTCGCTGTCCTTGGGTTCCACCTGATACTGCTCATACCGGTGCTGGGACAGGTGCTGCGCGTAGCCCAGCTTGGCCACCTCATACCCTGTTTTGCCGGAGAAGGCGCGCAGGGGCTTGTCCCAGTCCATTACGATGGGGTTGTCCTTGTACAGGTGCAAATACAGCTTGCTGGCCTGCCAGGTGCCAAACTCCTTGGCAGACTGGCTGAATTTGCCCGCGTCCGCCGCCGCGTCAAAGGCATAGAGCATCATGTCCGCGCACAGCTGGTGCATACCGTGGCCGTACTCGCCGTCCACATCATGGCTCACAATCACCTTGGGCTGGTACTTGCGCAGCAATTCCACCGCGAAGCGCTGCACCTTGCTTTTGCCAAAGTCCCGGTAGGCCTTGTCCAGCTTGAGGGAATAGGTGTCATGGAAGGGACCCAACACCGGGTAGTTCTTCACACCCATCGTCCACAGGGAGTTGAGCAGCTCGCTCACCCGCAGCGGCGTAGCCGGTGTAAAGGCGCAGGCGGTCACGTTCAGTCCCAATTCGCCAGCGTAATAAGGCAGTGTGCCGCCAAAGAACAGCGCCTCATCATCCGGATGTGCGAACAACAACAGCAGGTCGCTGCCGCGCTCGGCTTCCTTCCAGGTTTGGACATAGGGGGGCAACTCGCCCTTGCCCAGAATAAAGATCTCGGACATGCCAAACCATTTTTTGCTCTTGCCTTCCGGCTTCAAGCGGATCTCCTTGGCGCCGTTTAAGGGATAATAGGCGTGCTGGAAGGGGCTGGCCTCAAAACTGGTTTTTTGCCACTGGCCGTTTATTTTTTCCTCAACCGCCCAGGCGCGCGGGGCGCTCAGCCAGCAGATGTATAAACCATGTATCGCCTCAGGGCTATGAATAGTCACCGTCTTGCCGCTGTCCTCCCCGTTCCAGTAGGTGGCGTAATCCCGGTCAAATAAGCGCTCCTTGGTGAAGGCCTTGGACCCGACCGTGATGGTGCAATCAGTGGTCAAATCGGGCATCTCGGACGCCTGCGCAGGCAGGGAAAACAGCATCAGGGTAATTACGAGCAAAACGCCATATTTCTTCATAGCAAACCTCCCATTTCAACATCTTCAGTTTAAACAGGGCAGCAGGCGGTGTCAAGAAAGCAAACCACGCGCCCTGCTTTACAAAACCGGCGTATTCTCCTATACTTTCCAGGTATGTATAAGGAGGGCTTTACATGATGACCGCGCCGTATGATCCAAGCACCTTTGAACCCAAATGGCAGCAGTTTTGGGAGGACAACCAGGTTTTTAAAGCAAAGCTGGAGCCGGGCAAACCCAAGTATTACTGCCTGATTGAGTTTCCCTATCCCTCCGGCGCGGGCCTGCATGTGGGCCACCCGCGCAGCAACACCGCGCTGGACATCATCGCCCGCAAGCGGCGCATGGAGGGGCACAACGTGCTCTATCCCATCGGCTGGGACGCCTTTGGCCTGCCGACGGAAAACTTCGCCATCGCTAATCACATCCACCCGGCCAAGGTGACGCGCGACAACGTAAACCACTTCCGCGCGCAGCTCAAGCGCCTGGGCTTTTCCTTTGATTATTCCCGTGAGGTCGATACCACCGACCCCGCCTATTACAAGTGGACGCAGTGGATCTTCTTAAAGTTTTATGAGCACGGTCTGGCCTACAAGGCCGAGATGCCCATCAACTGGTGCCCCCGCTGTAAAATTGGCCTGGCCAATGAGGAGGTCGTGGGCGGCGCCTGTGAGCGCTGCGGGCATGAGGTCACCCACAAGGTCAAAAACCAGTGGATGCTGGCCATCACGCGCTATGCCCAAAAGCTGCTGGACGGTCTTGAAAACCTGGACTTTATCGAGCCGGTCAAGGCGCAGCAGCGCAACTGGATCGGCCGGTCCGAGGGCTGTGAGGTGGATTTCCAGATCGCGGGCACGGATGAACGCCTGCGCATCTTCACCACCCGCGCGGATACGATGTTCGGCGCCACCTATATGGTGCTCTCGCCGGAGCATCCCATGATTGAGAAATTGGCGGACCGCATTCACAACATCGACGAGCTGCGCAAATACCGCGAGCAAGCCGCCAACAAAAGCGATTTTGAGCGCGCCGAGATGCAAAAGGACAAGACCGGCGTTGAAATCAAGGGCCTCATGGCCATCAACCCCGCCACCGGGCAGCAGATCCCCCTGTGGATCAGCGATTATATCTTAATGGGCTACGGCACGGGCGCGGTCATGGCGGTGCCCGGGCATGATGAGCGCGACTGGGAATTCGCCCGCGCTTTCAACCTGCCCATTGTGGAGGTGGTTGCCGGCGGTGATATTGAAAAGGAAGCCTATACCGACATTGATGATGGCATCCTGGTCAACTCCGGCTTGCTCAACGGTATGAAGGTCAAGGACGCCCAGGAAGCGATGATGGACCACCTGGAGGGCTTGGGTATCTCCAAGCGCAAGGTCAACTTCAAGCTGCGTGACTGGGTGTTTTCCCGCCAGCGCTACTGGGGGGAGCCTATCCCGCTGGTGCACTGCCCGGATTGCGGCATCGTGCCCTTGAAGGAAGAAGATTTGCCCCTGCTGCTGCCGGATGTGGACAGCTATGAGCCGACGGATTCGGGCGAAAGCCCGCTGGCGGCCATCACGGAATGGGTCAATGTGCCCTGCCCCACATGCGGCCAGCCCGCGCAACGGGAGACGGATACCATGCCCCAGTGGGCAGGGTCCAGCTGGTATTTCCTGCGCTACTGTGACCCGCACAACACGGAGGAATTCGCCTCCAAGGAAGCGCTGGATTACTGGATGCCGGTAGACTGGTACAACGGGGGCATGGAGCATACCACCCTGCACCTGCTGTACAGCCGGTTCTGGCACCTCTTCCTGCACGACCTGGGCTTGGTCAGCGCGCCGGAGCCCTACAAAAAACGCACCAGCCACGGCATGATTCTGGGCGAAAACGGGGAGAAGATGTCCAAATCCCGCGGTAATGTCATCAACCCCGATGTGCTGGTGGATGAGATCGGCGCGGACGCCTTCCGCGTGTATGAGATGTTCATGGGCGCCTTTGACCAGGCCATCCCGTGGAGCATGGCGGGCGCCCGGGGCGCCAAGCGCTTTTTGGACCGCGTATGGCGTTTGCAGGACATGCTGGACGCAGACAACCAGAGTTACAGCGACAGCTTGCGCGTGCTGATCAATCAAAGCATCAAAAAGGTGGGCGAGGACTTTGAGCGCATGAAGTTCAACACCGCCATCGCCCAGATGATGACCATGGTGAATGAGTACTACGACAAGGGCCACATCACAGCGGGGGATTTCAAGGCGTTGCTGCTGTTGCTCTCGCCCGTCGCGCCCCATATGTGCGAGGAAATCTGGCAGAACCAAAACTTTGGCGGCTATATCCACCAGCAGCCCTGGCCAGCCTTTGATGAGGCCTTTTTGGTGGATGACCAGGTGGAAATCGCCGTGCAGGTCAACGGCAAGGTGCGCATGCGCATGATGGTGCCCTCTGATATGGACAAACAGACAGGGGAGAAGGAGTTGCCAAACCGCCCCGAGGTACAGGAGCAGACAGCCGGCAAACAGGTCATCAAATGCATCTATGTGCCCGGCAGGCTTTTGAACCTGGTGGTCAAGTAAGACGCGGCCGCCAAGCGCGGCCTGTCCCTTCAGGGGAACCCTGTTTATCACAAAGACCAATTGGGTATTATTACAATGCTTCGAGCATGATTTTGAAAGGTGGAGACAAGCATGTCAGTTATGATTATCACAAGCGCGAACTTTGAAGAAGAGGTCCTCAAGTCCGACAAGCCGGTCTTGATCGACTTTTGGGCCCCCTGGTGCGGTCCCTGCCGGATGGTCAGCCCGGTGGTTGAAGAAATTGCCAAGGAGCATCCTGAAATTAAAGTGGGCAAGGTCAATGTGGACGAGGAGCAGGAGCTGGCCCGCAAATACCGCATCATGAGCATTCCCTCCCTGTATGTGTTCAAGGACGGCGAGGTCGCCAACAAGACCATCGGCGCCGTACCAAAAAAGAACATTGAGGCCATGCTGGGTTAATTAACCAGTGGGTTTGAGAGGAGCGGCAACCGCTCCTCTTTTCTTATGCCTGGTATTTGGCTATGATATCACCATGACGAAGTGAAAAACCGCGGGAAGGAGCACGGCGATGAACCAAAAAAGAAACTGGCCCAAGGGCTTATTGGCGCTTTGTGTCTGGCTTTGTCTGTTGATGCTGTTTGGTCAGGCCTCTGCCGCCCAGGCGGCGGAGTCCCCGGAATACCAGGCGCCGATCTGGCCGCTTGCGGTCATCAGGTGGGACATCAACAAGGCCTATCCTGGCATCCTGTATGAGTACCGCCTGGGCGTGCAGGGCGGGGTGTATCCCTATCAGTTTTCGCTGCATACAGCGCCGGAGGGCATGGCAATTGACCCGCTCACTGGCACCCTCACCTGGGTGCCCGACATGGAAGCAAACGGCCATGAAGTGCAAATCGACATCCGCGACCAGGCGGGCCACCACCTCACCCACCG
>DUQZ01000089.1 GCA_012837525.1 Clostridiales bacterium
CATGGCGGCCATCAACAGCCTGGAATCCGGCGGATCTACCGCGGGCGCAGCCGGCATCACCACCGCCTATGAGATTGCAAGGAAGTACTACAAGGAAGGCGGCAACAACCGCGTGCTGCTGGCCACGGACGGCGATTTGAACGTGGGCATCACCGACGAGGGCGCCCTGGTGCGCCTGATCCAGGAACAAAAGCAGGGCGGCATCTTCCTAAGCGTGCTGGGCTTTGGCCGGGGCAACCTGAAGGACAACAAGATGGAGGCCATCTCCAACTACGGTGACGGCAACTACAGCTATATCGACACCATCTTTGAAGCCAGGAAAGCCCTGGTGGAGGAGATTGGCGCCACCTTCTTCGCGGTGGCCAAGGACGTGAAGCTGCAGGTGGATTTCAACCCCCAGCACATCAAGGGCTATCGCTTGATTGGCTATGAAAACCGGTTGATGGCTGCTGAGGATTTTGCCGATGACACCAAGGACGGCGGCGAGCTGGGCAGCGGCCACCGGCTGACAGTGCTCTACGAGTTGGTGAAAGCGGACAGCCCCTTTGACATTGGCGAGGTGGGCAGCAAATACCAGACGCCCGACACCACAAAACCCAGCGATGAATGGCTCACCTTGTCCATCCGCGCCAAGGCGCCGGATGGGGATGAAAGCACCCTTTTCACCTACCCCATGATTGAAAGCGAGGCCCTGGCTGCCACCAGCAACCTGCGCTTCGCGGCCGCCATCGCCCAGGTGGGCATGCTGCTGCGGGACAGCGAGTGGAAGGGAACGGCCAGCTATGACGCCGCGCTGGAGCTGCTGCGGGGCGATGCCGACGTGACCGGCGACCCCTACAAGGAGGAGTTTTTGTACCTGGTCACCCTGCTGAACCGGCAGGCAGCAAAATAAGACATCAAGGCAAAGAAACAAGGCAGGCGCTTTGAAAACGAGGCGCCTGCCTTTTTTAGGGTTTATGTTCAATCCGCCGGCAGCTCCCGCGCCAGCGTGTAGTTGGAATAGGCTGGGTCGCCCGTGACCTCCCGGATGATGGTGATAAACTCCGGCACCTCATAGGCCTGGTCCACCTCCGCCAGCGCCAGCTCCATCACCGCCCTGTCCTGCCAGAAGGGGTAGATGTCAATCTCATAATACAGGTTGTGCCAGGACAGGCAGTAGCGCGTCTTGCGGATGGGCCGCAGGCTGGGGTCTGACTGCATGAACAGGGCCAGGTACTCATCCTTGGTTAAGCGGGTTTCCGTTTCCACCCGTTTGTGCCCCGGCCCCGGCATTTTGACCGTTTTATAATAAATATAATGGCCATTGGCGCCACGCTGGCGGATGCGCACCTGCATGCCCGGCTGCTCCGGCAGCAGGTAGGTCTGCATGATGTCCACCTTGGAGCAGTTGGGCAGGGTGTCCAGCAGCGCGGTATCCGGGTAGTTGATTAAAAACTTGCGCTTGATGGCGTAGGGCTCCGGCTCGCCGATGATGCTGGCGATCTCGGTTAACATCCGCTTCATTTTGTCGTCAAAGCCGGTTTGGTTGTCAATGACCTTCAGGTGCGGGTGCCCCGTCCAGCAGGCGATCAGCTTGTCATCCAGCGCGATGGCCTCCTCCGGCGTTTCGCTTCTGGCCTGGTTGTTGTCCAGCGTGTAATACTCCAGCGCGCCGTTGGCCGCGGTTACCAAATGAATCACCGCGTCATAGCTGTCCCGCAGCATGACTTCGCTCTTGCCCAGGTAGTGGCAGACGGCCTCAAACTCCTCCTTGGTCATATAGGCCTTGTTGTCCATGGCGCCCCGGTCACAGACAATCAGCACCTTGTCCTGCTTTTGCGCCAGCGCAGCGGTTGTAAAGGTGTCCTCCTTGGCTGTTTGCAAACTCAGCAGCGCCTTTTGGAAATCCAGGTTGGTCCGGCTGCTTTTGGGGCTGATGCCGCTGTTGATGAGTTCACTCGCCGTCTCCGCGATGAAGAGGACGGCGTAGCCCTGTGTGCCAAAGAAGTTCTGGATCCAGCTCATCGCAGTGGTTTTGCCGGCGCAGGGGCCGCCGGTGATCACAATTTTTTTGATGCTGGGCATGAAACCACCTCCAGGGTCTTGATGATTTGCTGCTCTTTCCTCAAGTGTACTTGATTGCCTGGATGAATTCAAGAAAGCCCGGCATGAAGAAATACTTTACACAGCGTTCACTTTGGTTTAGCATAGTCACAGAAAATCAAACGTGACGGAGGATATGATGGGCGATAACGTGTTTATCTTCGGACACCCGCTGATTCAGCACAAGGTGTCCCTGCTGCGGGACAAAAACACCTCCATGAAGGATTTCCGGGACCTGGTGGATGAGCTGTCCATGCTGATGGTCTATGAAATCACCAAGGATTTTGAGCTGGTGGAGACCGAGATCGAGACCCCCATGGCCCTCACCAAGACCAAAATCCTCTCTGACCGCAAGGTGTCCCTGGTGCCCATTTTGCGCGCGGGCATCGGCATGGTGCACGGCATCCAGCAACTGCTGCCCAACGCGCGCGTGGGGCACATTGGCCTGTACCGCGACCATGACACCCACGAGCCGGTGGAGTACTACTGCAAGCTGCCCGTTGACATCGCCGACAGCACCGTCTTTGTGCTGGACCCCATGTTCGCGACCGGCGGCTCCATCGCGGCCGCGCTCAAAATCCTCTACAGCAAGGGCTGCACGGATCTGCGCCTGGTTTGCCTGGTGGCCGCCCGCTTTGGTGTGGAGCGCATCGCGCGCGAGTTCCCGGATGTCAAAATCTACTGCGCCGCCTTTGATGAGGAACTCAACCCCAACGCCTACATCATCCCAGGCCTGGGTGACGCCGGCGACCGGCTGTTTGGGACGAAATAACATATCACCTCAAGCCCTTCGGGGCTTTTTTCTTGCCCCTGTAAACACCGGCAAACGCTTGTATCTTCATGCCTCAGGGTATGATGGGCACAAGGAATGCCCTGTTTGAAAGGAAGCGTTATGAAAAAACTCCTGTCCATCACCCTCACCCTCTGTTTGCTGATTGGCGCTACGGCTGCCCAGGCTGGGCAGATGCCCTTCCGGGATGATGTGGCCGCCATCAACCAGGCGGCGGACAGCGTGCTGATGCTGCTGGTGTATGACGGCAACAAGGGCAGCTATGCCGCGACCGGCAGCGGCTTTGTGGCCTTTGACAGCCGCACCCTCATCACCAATTACCACGTCATCAAGGACGGGGATTTGATCCTGGCGGAGAGCGACAGCGGGCAGAGCTATTTTCTGGATGAGGTGATCGCGGCGGATGAGGCCAGGGACCTGGCCATCCTGCGCTTCAAGGCGGACACCAAACTGCAGCCGCTTCCCCTGCAACAGGAGGACACGCTGCTGCGCGGGCAGCCTGTGGTGGCCATCGGTAGCCCGGAAGGCTACAAGAACTCGGTTTCCAAAGGCGATATCAGCGCCTTGTTCATCAAAAACAATATGCGCCACATCCAGTTTACCGCGCCCATCTCCCCCGGCTCCAGCGGCGGCGCCCTCTTTGATAATGAAGGCATGGTCATCGGCGTCACCACCAGCTTTTTGGACGGCAGCAGCCAGAACATCAATTTCGCCATCGACATCAAGGAAGCCATCGCTCTGTATGAGGCGGCGGCAAACCAGGCGCCCTATCCCCTGGCCCAGTTGAAAAAGGAGCAGCAGCAGACGGCGCAAACGACGGCGGACGCCGCCGCGTCCATCAAGAACCTGACCGCCCGGCAAACCGGGCCCGGTAGCGTGATGTTGACCTGGGACAGCGACCTGCCGGAGGGAACAACCTACCATGTGGCCCACCAGGTCAAGGGCAATATCTATTATTATTTTTTTGAAACGCAGGCGCACAGCATCACCTTTGACAGCCTGATCATCCCCGGGGAGCAGTACGAGTTTGCCATTGCCCTCAGCGAAGAAGGCCTTGAAGACCCACTGCTTTATACCGAGCTGAAATTAGAAGATGCCGCGCCGCTTGCGATGCGGGATGCCCATGTGTTAAGCCTTGGCCTGTACTACTCCTATGAACAGCAGCCCTACCACAGCTACCTGCCGAAAGCCATGACGCGGTTTGGGCAGGAGGACATGGCCCGGGCCATGGACCAGATGGGACTGTGTCTGGCCTACCGCGTGCGCCTGGCTGAGGCGGAAGCAGCCAGCCAGGGCACAGCCCTGTACACGCTGCGCACCCCCGACGGGTTTTATTATGTGATTGATTATGAGTACGACTTCCCCGCCAGCGAGAACGGCTATTTGCGCTACGCGGACCTGCGCGAACTGCTGGGGGATGTGGTGAAGTTTGAAGGGGAGATCACGACCGGCACCTACACCGCCGCTATCTATTTGGACAGCGCGCTGGTAGGTTCGGTTGATTTTGAGGTCACAGAGGAAGCGCAAATCAAGCCGGAGGACGTCCCGCCGCTGCTATTGGTAAAAGACCTCCCCCTTGTCATCGGGGAGGAAGCTTATGTTGGCGATCACCCCACGCCCTACATTAACCCGGATGTTCAAAACGCGGGCAAGGACCTGGCGGTCACCGG
Organism: Clostridiales bacterium; assembly: GCA_012837525.1. GTDB lineage: Bacteria > Bacillota > Clostridia > Christensenellales > Aristaeellaceae > UBA6115. The sequence goes on from DUQZ01000089.1 coordinate 4,543, forward strand.
CTTTACCCTGGTGTATTTCGGGGAAGACAAGGGCTTTTACCGCCTGCCCTTTGGCGACAGCGGGCAGGAGTTGACCTACTTTAGCTATGACACGCGCATAGCGCCCGGTGAACTCATCAACCCGGGCAAGGTATCGCTGAAGCAGTATGGCCCCAGCCTGTACAAGGTGTATGTGGCGATTTCTGACATCCGGCTGGAGGATGGCAGCGTCATCACCATCCCCATGCCGATGTATGAGTTTATCTCCTGGGAGATTGAATAGAAAAGAATATCCGGCTCGTGGAAGCGTTCATGAATGCGTTCTGGATCCTATTTCGCCCCCCAGAACCACTGCCAGGTGTTGTTGCCCGGGAAATCCATCGCGGGCTCGCCCAGCACCTCCCCGGTCATGGCATCCAGAATCACCACCACCTTCAGCGGCGTGTTGATGCTGCCGCCAAACATCTTTTCAAGAACCTGATCATAGACGCGTTCATAATATTCGTAGCTGCGCCCGGCAAACTGCGCGTCATCGGACGAGCGCTGCTTGTACAGCAGCAAATAAACCGGACGATTGTAAGTGGGTGACTGGTAGCAGACATCCACACAAAAGGGATACATGTCCAGTTTTTCCTGTGTCCAGCCCGGCAGGGCCAGGATGCCTTCATCCGCCTTGGCCTTGATTTGCTCAATAGGCAGCATCTGGTCGGTGGGGTTTAGAATCTCATTATCAAAAAGGGTCAAAAGCATCCTGGCGCCGTGTCGGAAGCCCTCCCGCTCCGTTTGCGCAAGCACCTGCAGCTCCTCAAAATCCTCCCGCTCTGTCTGCACAAACTCATAGACCTCCCGCGCAGTGACGCGGTGGTCCGTGCCGCGGGGGAAGAACTCCCTGATACGCTGGACTGCATCCACCGGATTGGGCTGCCACAGCTCCTTGAAGCTTAGATCGCCGTTAAGCCATACCACCCAACAGCCGTCGTTGGTTTTGGGGTGGTTTTTCTGGATGTAGCTGTAGGCATAGCCCTCCTTTTTGTTGCCGGCTGATTGATAGGGCGTCACGTCCTCGGGGTTTAAGCCCGCTTCTTTTTTAAGGATGTCATAGGATATTTGCCTGCCCTTCTCAAGATCGGCGCCTGCCGTCAAAGGTATTACAAGCAGCGCCGCCAGGCAGGCAAGCAGACAAAGGCGCGTCCAGCGGGATGTCGCGGGAAAAATCTGGTTCATATGGTCCTCCTTTTGATTGGGGAACGGAAAAAACCGTCCTGTGCTGCCCAATAAACGGCCAGCAAGACGGTTTTCATGCAAAAAAGAGGGCGGTTTGCGTCAGCGCGGCAGATCTGGCGGTGTTTCATCCGCCTTGCTGGCCTGCTTGCCCTTGCGGAACACCACATAGCGGCTGGCCAGGTAGTTAAAGATGATGACAAAGCCGTTCATGATCAGTTTGGCCGGGCGATCGGCCATGAACAGTAAGAAGACGTTGAACAGCAACAGGTCAAACAGCACATAGCCCAGCGCGCGGGAGGAGATAAACTGCCACATCTCCACAAAAAACTGGCCCTTTTTGGTTTTGCTTAAAAACACAAAGCGGCGGTTGGTGGCATAGGCAAACAGCACGCTGATGATCCAGGATACGGCCTGGGAGACGTTGGTGATCAAGGTGTAGCTGGCGCTGCCCTGCGCGTGCTGGCGCAGCCCCAGGATGCTGGTAAGCGTCAGGTAGATGACCCAGTTGACCAGCGTGGTCATCACACCAAAAAAGAGATACGCGCCGATTTCCACCAGGCGCGGGTTCTTTGCCTGCAGTTGCTTGAATTTATCCTTCATCTGTTTCCTTTTCTTGTGCCTGGCGTTCTTTTTTGAGGGTGTCCCCGTCATCGCCCCGGGCGTAGGATGCCGCCAGCACATCCGCCACCTGCATGGTCTGCGGCGTTTTTTTGCGCGCGGTGGTGTACTCAAAGCTGTCCTCACCAAGCGACACCACGGTGATGTTGCCCGTTTTCATCTGCCCATCCTGCAAATACACCAGCTTGATGGGGCAGGCCCAGCGCAGGGAGTAGCTTAAAAAGCGGTCGATCATCGCTTAGCCCTCCGGCACCTTGTACAGCAGGATGTCCCCGTCCTCATACACGCGCTCATAGCGTTCTTCCAGCGCGTCCTGGTTTGGCTGGTAGCCGCGCTCATGCGGCCCTAACAGAATGTAATCCGCGCCGTATTTTTGCGGGATATCCGCAAAGGCTGCCGGGTTTTGGTAAAACCGGGCCAGATCCTCCTGGCGCGCGCGGGTGTCAAAGCCATGGTAGTACAGCCACAGATCCGGCCCGCACACAATTTCCCGCCCCGCTAAGGAGGAGACAGGGTTCGTGTGCTGGGTCCCGGTGATAAAACGGCTGCCAGGGGGTGTTTCATCCCGGATAAAATCCGCCAGCCTGGCATCAGCCGCGGAGAAGTGCATATAATCGCTTGCCATCTCCCGCGCGATGGCCAATATCCCCGTTACAAACATCACAAACACCGCCAACATTGCAATGACTGGCCGCGCGCGCAAGCCCTTTAATTTGTCAAACAGGGTAAAGGAAAAATCCGCCACCGGCATCGCGCAGATGAGCCACCAGACATAAAACAGTTTGTTGTTGTCGTACACATTGGGCTGGAAGAGGATGAACTCCGCGATGACAAAGATCACAAAAGCACCCGCAAACAGCCGCCTGTGCCAGGCGTTCTTTTCAAACAGGGCGAAAATCAGCAGCAAAAAGGGCAGGCCGATGTTTTTGATATAAAAGAAGAGGTAGGCGTCGTTTAAGCCCCTGCCGCCCGGGTTGTTGACCCAGTTGAACTGAAAGCGTAAGAAGCCCTCGCCCGCGGACTGGGTAAAGGTAAAGCCAATAAGCTGCGGCAGGGCCAGAACCACCGCGATGCCGCCGTAGATGAGCCAGGGCATGAAGGCGCGTTTGCGGATAAGGGCGTGCGCGACGAATCCCGCGCTCATCATGCCCAGTGCCAGGAAGGAATGGGTGTGAATCAGCGGCAGGCCGCCAGCCATTACACCCAGCAGGATCAGCTGGCGCGTGTCCCATTCCTCCTCTTTCATCATGTCCAGCAGCAGGTACAAACAGGGCAGCAGCACCGCCCAACCCGCCAGAAAGGTGCGCTGCGGCAGCAGCATGTCCGCGATGATGTTGGACCACCTGAGGTTGTACTGCGTAAACTCCGCGTGGTTGGCCGGCGTCTGGTACCAGCCCTGCAGGATGGTCCGCAGGCGGTCCAGCCAGACACCCTGCTGCAGCTGGTTGCTGCCCGCGCTGCCAAGCGGCACGCCCACCATGTCCGCCGCGTACAAAAAGCCCAGTCCCCCATTGAGGAAGACCAGCAGGGTGGCCAGCACCGCGGCGCCCGGGCGTTTGCAGACGCGCAGGGCCAAAAGGAGCATGCCGGCAAACACCAGCGCCATCAGCAGCAGGCTGGGCACAATCACCGCCCAGCGCAGCGGCAGCCCCAGTATCAAAAACGTTGTGGACAGGGAATTGACCAAAAAGGGATAGCCCAAGCGCACCCCGGGCAGGATGCTGTAATCCACCGGCAGGGTTTTACCGGGCAGGGAGGTGATGATGGACAGGTGCAGCGGAAAATCCCCATAGGTGGCCTGGCCTGTATACAGCGCGCCGCCCTCCGGGCGCAGGATGTGCGTGTGCAGCAGGTACGCGCCAATCACGGTGAGCGGCAGCGCGACCATGGCCAGCAGGCGCAGGGCAATTTTGTCCGTTTCATCAAAGGCCCGCGCCGTTTGCCTGCTGCGGCCAAGGTAAGCCGCCGTCGCAAGCCCCGCCAGCGGCAGCAGGGAGAGAGTTTGGGTGAGCCCGTCAAAGGGGCGCAGGAAGGCCAGCAGCGCCGGCAGCCACATCAAAAGAAACATGCCCAAAGCCAAGCCCAGATACACCCGGATGACGGGCGACAGCCGGGGCAGCAGGCAGCGGGTGATGAACACGCCTGCCAACAAATACACAAGCAGCACCAGGATGCCCATCATGAGTTGGCGTCCTCCTCATCCGGAAGGCCGCCCATGCGCAGCATCTCCCGGCGCAGGTGCCTGGCGATGCGCTCCTTCTCGTCCCCCTCATTATCCGGGTTCCAGCGCGTCATCTGGCCGAAGGTGAGGGTGTGGTTCTTCTTGTCCGCGTAAATGGGATAAAACTGCGCGCATTTGCCGGTGCGCTGGTAGTAGATCTGCCCCACCATCGCAAAGCCGCTGAAGAAGGGGCCCACGCCCTCCTTCACATAGCCGGGCTGGGGCAGGGTTTCGTGGTTGGGGTTTTCCGGGAAGATCAGGATGTTGTCCCCCGCCTCCATCGCTACTGCGGTCTCCCGGAAGGTTTTGATCAAGGCGTAGGGATCATCCCGGTAAACGGGGATGCTGTTTAAGGACTCCATAATCCAGATTAAAAAAGCGGTGGTGAGCCGGGTGGCTGGCCACTTGAGGCGCTCCGGAATCCATTTTTGGCGCTTGATGGTGTTGTTGTACAAATAGGTGGAGGAATCCTCCGGCACCGCGATTTCGTTGATAACCCAGGGCCGGAAGGAAAAGGGAATAAACAGGTTGGTGACCACCGGGCCCCACATCTCCCCATGGTTGCAGGTGAAGATGATGCTGACATCCCGCTCGGGCGTAACCGTGTTGGCGCCGATGACCTTGCTGTAAAAGAAGGGGCGCAGAATGAGGATGACCAGCTTGATGCCGTAGCGGCGCTTATGCACCTTGACCACCAGGTCCTCCAACTGTTTTTGCAGGGGGATGTTGGTCTCCCCGTTTTCCTGCAGGCGCAGGAAGGTGCGCGTTTTCTCCACCACTTGCTTGTCAATGGGCAGACGGAAGGCCACGGGGATGGCAGCCAGCACCAGTGCTGCGGCAGGCAGCAGCAAGAGGGGCTGCACCGACACGGATACCGAGGTAGGGGTGATGGTACCGCCGGAGATCAGGGTAATCAACGTCAGCGCCAAAAGGGCGATCATCCGGCCGATCATGGCCGCGTATTCAGACAGCGCGGCATGCGCGCTGTCAAGCGCTTTGTCCTGCTTCTCCCCCATGGCGAAGTGCACCACATCGCGCATGTCCCGCTCCAGCGTCTGCAAGGCGCGGCCGGACATGGTGACACCGGAGGTGCACAAGGCCAGGGACAAATAGCTGAAGACCAGGTTGGCCGAAAGCGTGCGCAGCACGAAGGAAGCCAGGGACAGCAGCCACAGCATCAAGCCGTAAATCAGGGTGGAGGAGGGTGCCATCTTATGCATGAACAGGGGCCGGCGCAGCAGCAGTTCCGTCAGCCACTGGGCCACTACAGCGCAGACAAAAGCGATCAAAAGGCTGGAGAACAAGCTGTTTGCCGTAGTGCCAATGAAGGTGAAGATCATAATCATCGTGACCTGCAAGGCGATAATGGTGATAAGCATCACCGAGCGGAACACGCGGTAGGCGTTGACCTGCGCCAACTGGTGCCCCTCCTCCATCAGCTGCCAGGCGCTTTCCTCCCGCGGGGGGATTATCTCCTCCCGGCGCGGGAGCAGGGTAATCAGCCGGAACAGGCAGCACAAGGCATAGCCGCCCAGCAGGTACCAGGCGGTCTGCGCGGGCTGGCTGAAAAAGAGAATCAAGGCCGCCACCCCGCAGGTGAACAGCATCATCTCCACCACGCGCACCATGCGCCGCACCCAGTGCAAGCCACGCCGCTGCCCGCCCATCACAATCAATTTGGCCCACTCGCTCATCACAATCAGCAGGCAGGCCAAGGCAAACACCAGCCAGACCAGCGGCAGCTCCACCGCCAGCGGGTAGATCAGCAAAACGCCCAGGGCAAACAGGGCAGACAGCGCAGCCAGGATGATGCCGGTGACGCGCAGGCGCCTGGGCAAATGAAAGAAATCCCCCGGCATCAGAAGTTTTGAGAACAGCACCGTTACCTGGCCGATCATGTACAGGGCGCCGCCCAAAATGGGCCGGCTTAAAATGGCGGTGGAGGCCAGCATGCAAAACAAATACTGAAACAGATGGTTAAAGGACGCGAGACCAGGCAGGCTGCCTGCCACCACCGGGCGCCCCTGCGTTTGCGCGGTTTGTTCCATGCCGCCACCTCCTGATATTGTAGGTCTACCATAGTATAACAACGCGAAGGGTTCTGGGCAAATACAGAAAACCTGCCGCTGCGAAACAGCGGCAGGCTAAATGAGGATCGGTGCGTGTTATCCTTGGTTTTTGTGTTCTTGCGTGCGCTGGATGCGGCGCAATACCAGGCTGCCCGCGCCCAGCGTCAAGGCCAGCATCACCAGCAGAAGGATGGTGTTCATCGTCGCGTCACCGGTGGCCGGGGCCTTGCGCGTGTTGACAAAATGGACATCCCCGGCGTAGGGCACATTGTTTTTGAGCACATCCACGGTGGCTTCCAGTTTGTCGTTGACAGCGTTGGTGCTGACCAGCACGGTGAACACGGTGTCGTCGTAGGTGGTGTTTTTGGCATCACCGGGCTTTTCCTCAATGGTGTACTTGTAGTTTTTCACAACGCGGCTGAAGGTGCGGTCCGGGAAGGTGACGACGCCCTGGGCATCGTTGCTGGCCTCCGCGATCACGCGGCCCGCGCCGTCTTTGAGAATGAAGGTGAACTCTCCCGCCTTCAAACTGCCGTTTTTGAGCGTTTTGCGGACGCTCAGCGGCACGTTTAGCGTGGGATAGCTGGGGTCCACCGGCTTGGCGGGCTCAGGTGTTTTGGCGTCCTGCATGCGGACGGTGGCGTTTTTGGCAGGCACCCAGTTGGCGGCGTGCTTGATGTCCACGGTTCCGTCCAGATTGACCCGGAAGGTGATGGACTCGGCAATCTCATAGCCCTTGGGCGCGGTCCTTTCAACCATGGTGTAGATGCCGGGGATCAGCTCG